>RFZW01000037.1 GCA_009920495.1 Chitinophagia bacterium | reverse complement strand
TATTCCAACGCCCAATTGCCATTGTCTTGTTTTCCAAGTGGATTGGTCTTTTAAATTATTAAGCAATTGCGTTGATGATCCGATATTGTTCATCCCAATAACGTATCTGCCATAAAGAAAGAAGCCCCCTAAATTTAATTTAGCACCACCGACCATGGAAAACTCGCCTGATGAAAAAGCAACACGGGCATTTTCTACCCCATCTTTACTTTGATCTAATAATATGCCATATTGTGGCCCTGCTTGTATTAAAAAACTTTTTACCACATTGTATTGTAATAAAATAGGTATGGTGAAATAATTTAAATGATAAGTTTCAGGCTTAAAACTTGGATTGATGAGTAATTCGGCTTGTGTAGGACTGGCTTCTAATTTTGTTTGTGATAACAAAACCTCTGGCGCAATACTAAATCCTTTGGATAGACCAATTTGCATGGTAGCACCTACATGATAAGAGGCAGAATTATGATCAAAAGCAACATTATCCACTTTAGAAAAATTCTGTCCTACTTTTAATCCCAATCCAAATTTTTGCTGTGCATTTAATTGAATAGCAAAAAAGAAAAACAAAAGGATAAAAATATTTTTCATAAAAAATTAATTGATGATTACTGAATTTTCAAAATTTAGAAGCAATGATTGCATACTAAACATATTACAAAATTACACCAATTCTATCAAAGTAATTTCAGGCATAATACCAACGCGACCAGGATATCCTAAAAATCCAAATCCCCTATTGACATATAATTGCTGTTGTTCCGTTTGATATAACCCCGCCCATTGTTTATACACCCATTGCACTGGGCTCCATTTAAAATAAGGATTCTCCAAACCAAATTGCATCCCATGCGTGTGACCTGATAATGTTAAATTTATTTGTGGATATTTTGGAATCACCTCTGCTTCCCAATGGCTTGGATCATGACTCATTAAAATAATGGGCAAATCAGGTTGCACGCCGTTCATCGCCAATTCCATTTTTCCATATTTAGGAAATCTTGCTTTTGCACCCCAATTTTCAATTCCCACTAATTGCAAAAATGACCCCGCTTTTTCAATTTTAACATTTTCATTCATCAACAAGCGCCACCCCATATTTGCATGCACTTTTTTTAAGGCTTCTAAATTTTGAATTTTAGCTTCTTGACTGTCCCATTTCACATAATCCCCATAATCATGGTTTCCCAAGGTGCTAAAAACCCCATACGGCGCATTAATTTCACCAAAAACTGAAGTCCATGGGGCCATTTCATCCGCGCGATCATTCACCAAGTCGCCCGTAAATAATACAAGGTCCGGCTGTTGATTTTGTATCATTTGCACCCCCTTTTTTACGGCTGCTATTTCCTTTAAACTACCACTATGAATATCACTGATATGAATGATTTTAAATCCTTTAAATGCGATGGGTAAATTAGGAATCACTACATTTTTCTTAATCAACTTATAATTGTACTTATTCCCAAAGCCATATAATAAGGAAAAAAATAAAGTGGATGATAAACCTAACCCCAACCAACTTAAAAATGTGGATCGAGGAATACCATGCTCCGTGTTCATAAATTTAGCTCCAGTGGCTGACGAAATTTGACCGATGGTCCAAAATGCACCCCTGCGCAAATCATCTACCACAAAAAATGTGACCATGAAAAACTGTGTCAATACCCAACCCACCCCGATTGAAAAAAAATATTGCTTAAAATAAGGATTGGTGATATAGGGGAAAAGCAGAAAGGACCCCAAACTAAGCGAGCACAAAGCCCAATAGAATATACCCGCAGTTGTTTTGGCCGTCATCGAAAATCCCTGAAAAACGGTCCTTAAAACATAAAAAATATAAAAATCAACCAGAATCAATACAGATAATAGAACAAAAATAAAAACAGGATTCCTCATAGAATAAATTAATGGGTAAAATTAGGCCATAATGCCCCATTTATAACATATTTAATCCCAAAAAGTTACCATTTATGCCTTATTTTTGATTGAAATTAAGGATAACTATTATATGGCTCGAATCATAGGAATTGCGAATCAAAAAGGAGGGGTGGGTAAAACAACCTCAGCCATTAACATTGCAGCTAGCTTGGCAGTTTTGGAATACCGAACACTGTTAATTGATGCTGACCCACAAGCGAATAGCACTACAGGGGTAGGTTTTGATTTGCATAATATTACGACCAGCTTATATGATGGCATGATTAATAATACACCCCTAAAGGATATTGTATTAAAAACTGAAATACCTCATTTGGATTTAATTCCTTCACATATTGATTTAGTAGGCGCTGAAATTGAATTAGTCAACTTACCAAATAGAGAAAATGTTTTAAAAGGTTTGATCAATGAAATTAATGACCAATATGATTTCATCATTATTGATTGCCTGAAGGATTAGGAAAACTTTTAAATACCATCAAAATTGTTCAAAGCAGATTAAATCCTGAATTACAAATTGAAGGTATTTTAATGACCATGTATGATGGACGTTTAAGATTAAGTAACCAAGTAGTCAGTGAAGTACGTAAGCATTTTGATGAAATGGTATTTTCAACCATTATTCATCGCAATACAAGATTAAGTGAAGCCCCAAGTGTGGGCAAGCCAGTAATTTTATATGATGCTGAAAGTAAAGGCACCGTAAATTATTTAAACCTAGCCAAGGAAATTTTACAAAAAAATGGCATGACCAATATGAGTAATGCCGAGCGTATAATTGATTAATTATGAGTAAGAGTACACCCAATAAAGAATTAATTGGAAAAGGGCTTCGCTCTTTATTACAAAATATTGATTCGGATTATAAAAATCCGGCCGGCAAAGTCCCTGCTGCGACCATTGAAAAAACAGTGGCTAGTAATCGTATTTTACTTACAGACATTCAAGTAAATCCAAAAAACCCTAGAAAGGATTTTGATGTTACCGCTTTGCAAGAATTAGCAAAGTCAATTCAAATTCATGATTTAATTCAACCCATAACGGTTGCGCAACTTGCCAATGGCAAATACCAATTAATAGCAGGAGAACGTCGTTTTCGCGCTGCAAAATTAGCAGGAATCAATGATTTGCCAGCCTATATCAGACATGGTAATGATAAAGAACTATTAGAACTTGCCTTACTTGAAAACTTACAAAGAGTTGATCTTAATGAAATAGAAATTGCATTAAGCTACCAACGCATGATGCATGAACTTAATTACACACAAGAGAACGTAGCAGAGCGGATGGGTAAAGACCGATCTACGGTTTCCAACTATATTAGATTACTTGAATTACCTCCCAACATTCAAGCCGCATTACGTAATGGAAGTTTAAGTATTAGTTTGGCTAAACTTTTAATTGGCAAAGAGGTGGACAAACAACTTTTTCTTTTTAAGGAAATTGTTGAAAAAGGATTAACCGTTAGGCAAGCAGAGGAATTAATTAGAAAAGTAACTCAAGCAGGAAAAATTAGCACACCAATTGCTGCTGGCGCTAAAAGCCAACTATCCCCTGTTTATAAAAAATTAGAAGATAAATTAAGTAGCCATCTTTCAACAAAAGTTCAACTACAACATCAAAAAAATGGTAGTGGGAAAATCACCGTTGAATATGCTGACTTAAATGGATTAAATAAAATATTAGAAGCAATGCAATTAAGCATTAGCTAGACTCACTTTTATAACAAGGAATTTTAATAGGATGCGGCTATTATTTACTTTTACATTGCTTTTAATCCTAGTGCTAAATGCTTGGAGCCAAGACAGCACCAAAATGATAAAAAAGGACAGCACATTTGTCATTCGAAAACATATTCCAAGCACAGCGACTAAGCGATCTGCTTTAATTCCAGGATGGGGACAAGCTTACAACAAACAATATTGGAAAATTCCTTTAGTATATGGCGTTATTGCAATACCAACAGCCACTTATATTTATAATAACGACATGTACAAAAAAACAAAGTTTGCCTATGAAGCTAAATTCAAAGAGGCTGCAGGGGACGCCTCCGATGTCGCAAAAATTGATCCACTACTTAAAAATTTAAGTGCCTCCTCATTGCAGAGTTACCGAAATATTTTTCGCAAGGACAGAGACTATTCCATTATGTGGTTTATATTAACTTGGGGTATCAATGTTATAGACGCAACCGTATCAGGACATTTAAAAGAATTTGATATCAATAATGATTTAAGCTTTAAGATACAGCCCACCTATCAACCACAGTTCAAACAAGTAGGTTTGGCCCTGCAGTTTCACTTTAACAACAACCATTCAAGATAAATTTATTTTATGAAAATTGCATTAATAGGCTATGGTAAAATGGGTAAAGCGATTGAATCCATTGCATTAAACAAAGGACATGAAATTGTACTAAAAATAGATATTCAAAATAACCAAGACTTTACCGAAGCTGCATTACAAAAAGCAGATGTGGCTATTGAATTTACAGGGCCACACAGCGCTTACGAAAATGTAAAAAAATGTATTGCATGGGGTGTGCCGGTGGTGAGTGGGTCTACAGGATGGCTAGATAAATGGAATGAGGTCAAAGATTTATGTGATGAAAAAAATGGCACTCTAATTTACTCAAGCAACTATAGCATTGGCGTTAATTTGTTTTTTGAATTAAATAAGCAATTGGCACAATTAATGCAGCCGTATAATAGCTATGATGTTTCAATGACCGAAGTGCATCATACTGAAAAAAAAGACGCCCCAAGCGGAACGGCTATTTCCCTAGCAGAACAAATTTTAACTCATTTGGGTAGGAAAAATAAATGGGTAAACGGCGCTTCTGCAAACTGGAACGCATATGGTCAAATACAGCTCGGAAGTGGATGATATTGAAATTATACATACCGCGCACACCCGGGTTGGATTTGCAAGTGGCGCTGTTTTGGCCGCTGAATTTGCATTTGAAAAAAAGGGTATCTTTACAATGAAAGATGTTTTAGGGCTTTAACCAACAGCTTAAATTAGCTGTGAAAAAGCAATTGTAAAAATAATGCTATCTAAAAAAACACAATATGCACTTCAGGCACTCTCCTATATGGCAGGTGAAAAGTCAGATGCCCCTATTTTGATTGCAGAAATTGCACAAGAAAAAAACATTCCATTAAAATTTTTAGAAAGTATTTTATTAGAACTACGCAAAGCCGGTTTTTAGAAAGTAAAAAAGGAAAAAACGGAGGTTACTTTTTCGCAGTGCTACCAGAAAATATTAAGTTATCTAGCATATTTAGAATTATTGAAGGCCCCATTGCTTTATTGCCTTGTGTGAGTTTAAATTTTTACGAAAAATGCGCAGACTGTAATGAAAAAAAATGCGGCATCAACAAAGTAATGATTGAAGTGCGCGATAACACTTTGGCCATTTTGGATAAAAGAACAGTAGCTGATTTAAATTATAAAAAAGCAAAGTAATTGTTACTACACCATATGTATAGTAGGTGTATAAATCAACAAAACATGAAAAAACTATTTTTCATTTTGCTTTTGGGCATGAGCAGCTGTGCAAATGCGCAAAGTTTAGTGGGAGGACAAAATATTTTAAAAACTAATTTATCTAGTGACGCTTTAAATAATTACAACCTAACTTTTGAACGAAGTTTATCTCGTTTTATGTCAGTATCCTTGAGTTATCGTAAAATGAACAAACAAAAATTACCCCTCAAGGAATTAGCAAAACAATTTATTCAAAACCCGGCCATTGATTTTGATAATTTTCAAATAGGAAACTCAGCGATTACAGCAGAAGCCCGTATTTATTTAGGGGTATCTAAAATGTCTGGTCTGTATTTAGCCCCCTATGCAAGAATGGCCACATTTGATTTAACTGTGCCATTAGATTATACCTATACACCTGCATCTCCTATTCCTAATGTCACCTTGCCTGCGATACCAATGCATGCACAATTAGATGGTACTATTCGATCAACTAGTTATGGGGTATACACTGGAATGCAATTTCAATTATTAACAAAATTGGTATTGGACCTCTGGATTATTGGAGGCCATTATGGAACTTCTAATGGGAAATTAATTTTTATTGCACCCAATGGCACGCCTGCCTTAGCCTTAACAGAATTAAAAAAGACCATTGATCAAACCAAAACCACCCCATTTAATTTAACCACCAGTACCACATCGAATGGCATCGTCACTGACACCGAAGGACCCTGGGCTGGAATTAGAGGACTTGGTGTTACCATCGGCATACGTTTCTAGCTATTTACAATACCATTAGTAATACCTATCTAACCATCATTGACTATACTGCCACTAGATTGCGTAAATAACTTACCTTTGATTCCACAAAGCTGAATTATATGATGCCTACTTATTTACAAGATTTATTTAAATCTCAAAGCTACGATGCAAATAACTTTTTTTTAATTGCAGGTCCTTGCGTTGTTGAAAGCGAAGACATTGTAATGGAAATTGGAGAAAAAGTAAGTACACTTTGTAAAAATTTAGGTATCCCGTATGTTTTTAAAGCGAGCTACCGAAAAGCAAACCGAACTAGTGCCAATTCATTTACAGGCATTGGAGATGATACTGGCATGGAATTAATTAAAAAAGTGGGTGCAAAATTTCAAGTACCTACTACTTCTGATATTCATGCACACGAAGAAGCAGCGATTGCAGCACAATATATTGACATATTGCAGATCCCTGCTTTTTTATGCAGACAAACCGACTTATTAATTGCAGCTGCACAAACAGGTAAAATTGTAAATGTAAAAAAAGGACAATTTTTAAGTGGCGCCTCTATGAAATTCGCAGTGGATAAAATTAAATTAGCAGGCAACGAAAAAATAATGTTGACAGAAAGAGGAAATACATTTGGCTATCAGGACTTAGTGGTTGATTACAGAAATATTCCTGCAATGGCTGAAAATGGCGTACCAGTAATTATGGATTGTACACACTCATTACAACAACCTAATCAAACCAGTGGCGTTACAGGTGGCAACCCACAATTAATTGAGACCATTGCAAAAGCAGCAATTGCTACAGGCGCGCATGGATTATTTATTGAAACGCATCCGAATCCAGCCCAAGCAAAAAGTGATGGTGCTAATATGTTACCCTTAGATAAGCTTGCGCCATTATTAGAAAAGTTGAGAAAGGCGGTTATTTAGCAACAGCTAAAAGTATTTCATGGGATTTCTTTTCCCTAACAGAATGTATTTTCTAATACTTCTCCAAAAAGCCAATATCATATAAATAATAACGGGCGAACCGAAAGTTAGAAATGAAATGTAGATAAACCACATTCTAATTTTAGTGGTCGCAATGCCCAATCTTTCGCCAATGGCGGTGCAAACCCCAAAAGCATGTATTTCAAAAAAATCCTTGACTTTTTGCATATAAAAAGCGACTATTCTATATGCAATCTATAAAAAAAAGTGGACATAAAGTGTATTTTTTGCTTTAACCGGGTGCAAATTTGGCTTACCTTTGCCCCAATTTTAACCACAAAACTAAGTACCATGGCTTTTGATATCGAAATGATCAAAAATTTGTATGCTGCAATGCCTGCAAAAGTAGAAGCGGCTCGAAAATTATTAAATCGCCCATTGACCTTATCTGAAAAGATATTGTTCTCTCATTTGCATGGTGATCAAAAGTTAGAAAATTTTGAAAGAGGTGGTTCTTATGTAGATTTTGGTCCAGATCGTGTTGCAATGCAAGATGCAACAGCGCAAATGGCATTATTACAATTTATGCAAGCGGGTCGTCCTAAGGTAGCTGTTCCAAGTACAGTGCATTGTGATCACTTAATTTCAGCAAAAGTTGAAGCAAAACAAGATTTACAAGTGGCAACAACAGAAAGTAAAGAAGTGTATGATTTTCTTGCTTCTGTTTCAAATAAATATGGTTTGGGTTTTTGGAAACCTGGTGCTGGAATTATTCACCAAGTAGTTTTAGAGAACTACGCTTTCCCAGGTGGCTTAATGATTGGTACCGATTCACATACAGTGAACGCAGGTGGCTTAGGCATGATTGCAATTGGTGTGGGTGGTGCTGACGCTTGTGATGTAATGGCAGGTTTACCATGGGAATTAAAATGGCCTAAATTAATTGGTATCAAATTAACAGGAAAATTAAGTGGATGGACTGCGCCTAAGGATGTGATTTTAAAAGTCGCTGGTATCCTAACTGTAAAAGGCGGAACTGGTGCCATTGTAGAATATTTTGGTGAAGGTGCTACCAGCATGAGTTGTACAGGTAAAGGAACTATTTGTAATATGGGTGCTGAAATTGGTGCAACCACTTCCACTTTTGGTTACGATGCAAGTATGAGTCGTTATTTAAGCTCCACAGGCCGTGCCGATGTTGCTGCATTAGCAGATACGGTTGCTGCACATTTAACAGCGGATCCTGAAGTATATGCTTCTCCAGAAAAATATTTTGATCAAGTGATTGAAATTCAACCCCAATTTCAAAAATGAAAGAAGCGGCAGCAGCAAATGGTTGGCCTACAAAGATTGAAGTAGGTTTAATTGGAAGCTGTACCAACTCCTCTTATGAAGATATTAGTCGTGCAGTAAGTTTGGCAAAACAAGTTTCTGAAAAAGGATTAACCACGAAGGCGGAATATATGATTACGCCAGGTTCAGAGCAAGTAAGATATACCATTGAAAGAGATGGTTTCTTAGATGTATTCAGTAAAATTGGCGCGAAAGTTTTTGCAAATGCATGTGGCCCTTGTATAGGAATGTGGGAGCGTGTAGGTGCAGAGAAAAAAGAAAAAAATACCATCGTGCATTCTTTCAACAGAAACTTTGCAAAACGTGCGGATGGAAATCCAAATACCTACGCATTTGTGGGTTCCCCTGAATTAGTAACTGCTTTAGCCATTGCTGGTGATTTAACTTTTAATCCATTAACAGATACCTTGACCAATGACAAAGGGGAACAAGTTAAATTAGATGCGCCTACTGGGGATGAATTACCAGTGAAAGGTTTCGCAGTAGAAGATGCTGGCTTTCAAGCACCAGCGGAAGATGGCTCCAATGTTATTGTTGCAGTAGATCCTACCTCGAAGCGCTTACAATTACTAGATCCTTTTGCTGCATGGGAAGGAACAGATTTAAAATCATTACGTTTATTAATAAAGGCAAAAGGAAAATGTACAACGGATCATATTTCTATGGCAGGTCCATGGTTAAAGTTCCGCGGTCACTTAGATAATATTTCCAACAACTTATTAATTGGTGCTATTAACTTCTTTAATGAAAAAACGGACAATGTAAAAAGTCAAATCAATGGCAATTACGATACCGTGCCAAATACACAAAGAGCATACAAAGCTGCTGGCGTAGGAACCATCGTGGTGGGTGATGAAAACTACGGAGAAGGAAGTTCTCGTGAGCACGCTGCCATGGAACCAAGACATTTAGGTGTTCGTGTAGTTTTGACTAAATCATTTGCGCGTATACATGAAACCAACTTGAAAAAACAAGGTATGTTGGCTTTGACTTTTGCTGAAAAAGCAGATTATGATAAAATTCAAGAAGATGACAGCATTGATGTAACTGGTTTAACGAGTTTTGCGCCAGGAACACCTTTAACTTTAGTGTTAACACATAAAGATGGTTCTGTAGACACCATCAAAGCAAACCACACTTACAACCAACAACAAATTGAGTGGTTTAAAGCAGGTGGTGCATTAAATATTATCAGAAAACAAGTAGGCAAATAAAAAATTGCTACTTTTACATTACAACTAGGATCCACTATACATTATAATGGTTTCCGAAACCCGTCCCGATTTATCAGGGCGGGTTTTTTATTTAAATACAAAAATTTAGGCATGATAAATACAGCATTGGTTTCCTATGGTATGAGTGGCCGCGTATTTCACGCGCCTTTTATTGATTTGAACCCCGATTTTAATTTAGTGGGTAGTTGGGAACGAAGTCAAAAAAATATTCAAGCAAGGTATCCGCATACGAAATCATTTGAATCTTATGAAGAAATTTTAAATGACCCCAGCATCCATTTAGTAATTGTAAATAGTCCCAATGACACGCATTACGAATATACGAAGCGTGCTTTATTGGCAGGCAAACATGTAGTAACTGAAAAAGCGTTCACAGTGACTGTTGCAGAAGCGGAAGAATTAGATGCATTAGCACAAAAACTAAATTTAAAATTGGCAGTGTATCATAATCGCCGTTATGATGCTGATTTTTTAACCATCCAAAAGTTAATTAAAGAAGATGCGATTGGCGAATTTTTAGACATCCAAATATCTTTTGAAAGATACAGAACCACCTTAAGTCCTAAAGTACATAAGGAATTACCTACCCCTGGAGCAGGCGTATTATTTGATTTAGGTCCCCATTTAGTAGACCAAGCATTATTATTATCTGGTATGCCGACACATATATTTGCCGACTTACGCATCATCAGAAAAGTATCCCTAGTAGATGATTATTTTACTTTGCTTTTATACTACCCTACCCACCGAATTTTATTAACCAGTGGCATGGTATATATGCAACAATTACCTGCTTATAAAATTTATGGATCAAAAGGTTGCTTCATCAAATACAGAGCGGACATTCAAGAGGATGAATTATTAGCAGATAAAATTCCTACTGGACCTAATTGGGGTGTGGAACCAGAAAGCAAATGGGGCACATTAAGTACAGATAACAACGGCGAAACCAGTACCCAAATAATTCCAAGCCTAGCGGGCGACTATGGACAATTTTATTCATTGATGGCAGCAGCTATCAAACATAATGCGCCTGTGCCTACTTCGGCAAAACATGGCGCTGATATTATACGCGTTTTAGAAACGGCCAGAAAAAGCTTTGCAGAAAAAAAGATAATTGCACTTTAAATGCATCCTTATTTAAAAGAAATTATTTCAATATTTAATAAGCATCGGGATCAAAAAAAAGCCGACGGCGCAAAAGCATATTTATTACACCAATTTGAATTTTTTGGTTTACAAACCCCATTAAGGCGAAGTTTATCCAAAGCTTTTTACAAGTCACATCCGATTAAAAACCATACTGAGCTATCCACGCTTATTAAAGAATGTTTTGCCCAGCCACAAAGGGAATTACATTATTTTGCTATTGAATTACTTGGATTTCATCATCTACTTTGGGATAAAAAAACTTTACCCTTAATTGAATGGATGATTACCCATAATAGTTGGTGGGATTCTGTAGATAGCACCAATAGCAATATAATAAGTAAATTCTTTTTAAAATATCCAGAACATATTGCAGCCTATACCCTTAAATGGAATCGCTCCAAAAATAATTGGCTTAAAAGAATGAGTATCCTATTTCAGTTGACGTATAAAAAAAATACGAACACCCCATTATTAGCTGCCTATATTGAAAATACCATTAATGAGGACGATTTTTTTATACGCAAAGCTATTGGATGGGCATTGCGGGCCTATGCGTATACAAATCCTAAGTGGGTGATTCATTTTGTATGAAACATCAGTAAACTATTTATTAATAAAGCGACTCCTTAAATAAAAAACGCCCCGATACATCGGGGCGTTTTTCTAATCTTTCTCTTTTTTAATTTTATACAAAATTAAAAACTACATCTTCTTAGCATCTTCCAAGAATTTCGCTAAGCCAATATCGGTTAAAGGATGTTTTAATAATCCTAAAATTGAATCTAATGGGCAAGTACAAACATCAGCGCCCGCTTCTGCTGCCTTAACAATATGTAAAGCATTTCTGATAGATGCCGCTAATATTTGTGTTTGGAAACCTTGTACATCAAAAATATGTCTGATTTGACCAATCAATTCCATACCATCCCAACTGCTATCATCAATACGACCAATAAATGGGGAAACATAAGTAGCACCCGCTTTGGCAGCTAAAATAGCTTGACCTGCTGAAAATATCAATGTACAATTCGTACGAATGCCATTATCACTAAACCATTTAATCGCTTTGATACCATCTTTAATCATGGGCACTTTTACCACAATATTTGGATGAATTGCCGCTAATTTTTTCCCTTCTTCCACCATGGTAGCAAAATCAGTTGATAATACTTCCGCACTAATATCTCCGTCCACGATATCACAAATTGCTTTGTAATGCGCAGCAATGGCAGCCTCTCCTTTTACGCCCACTTGCGCCATTAAAGATGGATTTGTTGTAACCCCATCTAAAATACCCAGTTCATTCGCTTCTTTAATCTGCGCTAAATTACCAGTGTCAATAAAGAATTTCATATTTGATTTATTTAATTTGGTTTCCCAAAAGTTAAAAAGTGGCAGGCTACTCACATCACACCGCTCAACCGCCTATCCTTGCTGTATTCCTACCCTGGGGAAGTTCAGCAGGAGCTGGTCGTGTAAGACCTGCCGGTGCAAATGTAGGACAAATGAATTGATTAAAAAAGTACACCTATAACTGCCTAATATTGATTGGAATGTGCCGTCGTAAAGCCAATTAGATGGTCATGTCTGGCACCTGGCGGACGATAATAAATAAAAATGGAATAGGCATTTTCTGTTTCCCAATGATCCCCTTCTGTTTCGTTAAAATCGAGCATGGGATCTGTACCTGCCTTATCCCTTAAAATATAGGAATAACTATAATACCCTTGTTTGAGCAACAAGGACTTTTGATACGCTCTTGTCACCGCATTAAATTTCATCTCCGCATTTTCATCTAATACATTGTTCGTAAGCGACCCAGATAAATACAAAGTTTCCCCTATTAATGGTAATCGATTGGGTGGAACATAAGTAAATACAACCGTAGCATAATCATTTTGGTTGTCGCTATCTATTGACTCTGAATTTGAAATTAAAAATTGCCCATTTAAATCCTTGAAATTAAAATAAGGGGTCGTTGCTCTTGAAAAATCAGGCTTGACATTAACGATGGTTCCATTAGCAGTTGCTTCGAAATTTACAATACGATCCGACTTTAACCGAAAACTTTGCAAGTCAAGCCATCTTGATTCTTTCCCTGATGGAAAAATTAAATCTCTTTCGCTATTATATTCAAGCAAGCTGCCTCTAACAAAATTGGGGGTATTTACATGTAGTGCATCATTATACCGATAATTTTGGATGACCTGCACTTGTATTTGATCAGGTTGAAAAAAAGAAAGCTTTTTCGTTTCTACAGACAATTGTACTTTTTGATGTGTTTTTGAAATATTACCATCAAAGGGTTCTTGAATGGAAGATAAAATTGAAACTTGGTCATCCACTACAAAAAAACGGCTAGTAAAAACAACCTGTTGTGGATTTGAATCCTTATATACTTTGATAATGTAATTCCCTGATTTCGTGGGGCGACAATTGGAATTGGGGAAAGTAAACTTGTAATGATAATACCGCTGAATTGCAATAGAGGAAATGGAATACTGCGTAATTCTGTTTTGATTAAACCCCTGTAAATAATCAAATACACTCAAATTCGCCGAACGCCAATCTGCATTCATCAATTCGACAGAATAAAAATAATTCTGATACTTGGCCTTTAAATCATCAAAGCTGATTTCAAGTGGATTCATCTCAGTTAATGAAATCACTGGTATGGCAAGGGCATTGCCCATTGGATGAACGCGAATAGTTTTAATACTGCTATCATATACTTTATCTGGGTTGATGGCATTTGCTGAAAATGCTTGCAACCCAACGAAAAGTCCCAATAAAATAAGCAATTGCTTACCCATGTAATTATTCATTTTGTCCAACACGAATCTAGTTCTTTATTCATTATTTTTAAGAATAAAAAACTAGATTTGATAAAAATTAGCCACTTGTCCACTGCCTTTGATATTGCGAAAAAAATAAGTTTTCATCAAAAAAAAAGCTACACCAATATTATTGTTAAGCTTTCCATTATTGCAACAGCAATTAGTGTGGCGGCTATTATTTTAACCTTATCCTTGGTCAATGGATTTCAAGAAAGCATTGCAAATAAAGTGTTTTCATTTTGGGGACATATTCGAATTGAATCCGTCAATGGAAACCCCCTTCGAAAAAATGACGCCGTAGTCAATGCCTTAATAAATTCAAGTCAGCAACAAATCAAGTCGATAACACCATTTATTTCGCAATCTACTGTTATCTCCTTTAAACAAGATATTGAAGGAATTGTAGCCCTTGGCGTAAATGCAGATGACCCGGTTCCTTTTTTAGTGAAGGGCAAAAAATTAACACCTTCAAAAGATAGCATCATGAAGGAAATCATTATCTCAGATGCCATTGCAAAAAAATTAAACATCCCATTGAATGAATATATCAAATTATATTTTTTAAACGGCACCAATGTGCAACAACGCAAATTTAAAGTAGTAGGGTTTTATCACTCAGGAATGCAGGATTATGATCAGCAATATGTCATGATTGATATTTTATCATTGTATCAATTAAGAAATAATATTACAGAAGTAGATGGCTATACGGTTAACTTAAAGGATGCGGAACAGATTGACGAACAAAAAGATGCCATACAAGCGCAACTACCCGACAACTGGGTGAGTACAAGTATTCCCAATTACTATCCGCAAATTTTTGATTGGATTGGCGTACAAACCATCAACCGAAATGTGGCGATAACGATTATGTTGATTATTGCCATTGTAAACTTAATCACCTGCTTATTTATATTAATGTTGGAAAGGGTTTCGATGATTGGGACACTCACTGCCATGGGTGCAAGCAATGGTTTTATTAGACAAGTCTTTATTTATCAAGCAAGCATTATATGCTGGTCAGGTATTATATTAGGAAGCATTTTGGGACTAGGGCTATCCTTATTACAACAATATTTTGGTTGGATACAATTAGATGAAACTGCCTACTTCATCAAAACATTACCTATAAAAATAGTCCCTACACAAATTTTGATTATAGTATTGGGAACCGCAGTGATTAGTTATATCTCATTTTTACTTCCCACACTTTGGATTAAAAGAATTTCTCCAGCAGCTGCAATTCGATTTGATTAAGATCGCCAACTAGACAACAAAATTCCAGTAGCCACCGCTGCATTCAATGATTCCGCTGTACCAAAACTTGGAATGGTCACTGGATGTGTTATAAAGGGTTGCAAATTGGTTCGTATTCCTTTTGATTCATTTCCAATCACTAAAAAACAAGGTGCCTGCATTTTTGTTCTTGCAAGCGGCGCCCCTGATAATACTGCCCCATAAACAGGCAACTTAAAATTAGATAAAACTTTCTCTATATCGCACTGCACTACATTAACTCTTAAAAAACTCCCCATCGTACTTTGTATAACTTTCGGATTGTATAAACCAGCATTATCCTCCGACACCATCATTTGCTTTACACCAAACCAATCTGCGGTTCTAATAATTGCACCAAAATTTCCAGGATCTTGAATACCATCTAAAACCAGGGTGAATTCCTTGTCAAATTGAATTAGCGTATTGGCTACTTTTTTCTTTACCAATGCTAGTACTTGATTGGCGGTTTTGAATTGACTGATTCTTGCTAGTATAATTTCATCCACCTGCTCCGTAGGAACCCCTATTGGTTCCTGTGCATTTAGCCACTCGGCACTCGCATATATTTTTTCAATCGTCCAATCACTTTCCAATAACTCCTTCACTAATTTTGGTCCTTCGACAATAAATACAGATTCTTGGTCCCAATGTTTTTTATGGGCAAAAGATTGGATATATTTGAGCTCATTA
>RFZW01000036.1 GCA_009920495.1 Chitinophagia bacterium | reverse complement strand
CGCTGAATTTTATTTACTCATATTCACTTCCTTACTAGGTATGTTTTTTATGATTTCAAGTGGTAATTTATTAATGTTTTATTTGGGACTTGAAATGAGCACTATTCCATTGGCTTCAGCCGCTAATTTCGATTTGGCCAAACGCAAATCATCTGAAGCTGCCATGAAACTAATTTTATCCTCTGCATTTTCCTCCGGTATTTTATTAATGGGTATTTCCTTTTTATATGGTACCAGTGGCACATTAAGCTTTGATATATTAACTGCGCATATCGCAAACGACCCAATGCAATTGCTTGCATTTATTTTATTGGTATCTGGATTTGCATTTAAAATATCCGCAGTGCCATTTCACTTGTGGACCGCAGATGTTTATGAGGGTTCGCCGGTAGCAGTGACCGCGTTTTTATCGGTAGTATCTAAAGCAGCCGTATTATTCACCTTTACTTCCATTTTATATAAAGTATTTACACCAATCGCTACGGTATGGTATGGAGTTTTGGTGGTATTATCAGTGTCCACTATTTTAATTGGTAATTTATTCGCATTAAGGCAGGACAATTTCAAACGCTTCCTTGCATTTTCATCTATTGCGCAGGTGGGTTTTATTTTAATTGGTATATCAGGAAGCTCGCAATCCGGATCAGCTTCATTGGTGTACTTTGTTTTAATTTATGTGTTCTCTAATTTAGCCGCTTTTGGGGTGGTAACCGTGGTGAGTGCATTAACAGGAAAGGAAAATATTTCAGACTTTAAAGGATTTTATAAAACCAACCCTTTTTTATCTTGGGTTTTAACCATCGCTTTATTTTCATTAGCAGGGGTGCCTCCTACTGCAGGATTTTTTGGTAAATTATTTTTAATGATGGCCGGTGCCGCTAAAGAAAATTACGGGCTCATTACTTTTGCTGCATTAAATATGGTGATTTCCTTTTTCTATTATTTAAAAGTGGTAAAGGCGATATTCATGGAAGAAAATGAGCAACCGATTCAAAAACTAAGTGTTCCAGGAATAACAAAGTTAGCAATGTATATCTGTGTTGCAGGAATTATTATCACTGGATTAGCTAGTATGGTATATGATTATATTTATTCACTAAGTATTGGCTTGTAAAAAATAGTTGATTATGGCAATTAATAAGAACCACGAATTTGAAGATTTAGATAGTATTAAATGTGCGATTGTTGAAAAAAATGCAAGTCCGGAACGCGTCGCATTTTTAAAGCAATTATTGGAGTTGAATAAATACCAGGTAGTGGTGGTGGGAAGCCCTGCCCCTAAAGCAGCACCGGCCGCGCCAGTAGCAGCAGCCGAAGGGGATGCAACAACACCCGCGCCTCCAATTCCTGAAGCGCCAGCAGTACCCACTACATTTACAGTGGGTGTAACCAACTTAACCTTTAATGCAACCAACGCAATTTTTGGTCGTCAATTAAAAACCGACAACGGAACTATCGTAACCCTTGCTTATTGGCAACAAAAAGAGGCGATTTCCAATGACGAAGTGCCCTATTTTGAGCAGGTGCGCTAATTATTAAAAATGATCCTAGCTCCTTCAAAAGCACAACCCTGGTTGTGCTTTTTCGTTACCTAATCAATATCTGCTAAGTCACTGATATTTATCATGTTTTGATTTTTGTGTTTGAGGTACTTTGGCCACTCAAACACAAAAACTTGAATATGGAAACTATTGAAGCAACAGTTCAACCAAGTAAAAAATCAGCAGTCAATCCATCTCCATTAACGGTAATGGATGGCAATGAAGCAGCAGTGTACATCGCTTATAAAACAAGTGAGGTTTGCGCTATTTATCCCATTACGCCATCGTCCACCATGGGCGAATTTGCCGAGGAATGGAGCAGTGATTTAAAAGAAAATATATACGGCGAGGTACCTAAAATAATTGAAATGCAAAGTGAGGCTGGCGCAGCAGGGGCTATTCACGGTGCATTACAAGGTGGTGCATTGGCTTCCACCTTTACCTGTTCACAAGGCTTATTATTAATGATCCCCAATATGTATAAAATTGCAGGTGAATTAACACCCACCGTTTTTCATATTGCAGCAAGAGCCTTAGCCACCCATGCATTATCTATATTTGGAGATCACAGTGATGTAATGGCAGTGCGCTCCACTGGATTTGCCATGTTATTTGGAAACAATGCACAACAAGCACATGATATGGCCATGATTGCCACAGCAGCTACACTAAAGTCAAGCATTCCTTTCTTAAATATTTTTGATGGCTTTAGAACCTCCCATGAAATAAATGAAGTGCATGTTTTGTCAGATCAAATCATCAAAGAAATGATGGATGAAAAACAAGTAGCGCGTCATAGAGAAAGATCATTAAATCCAGAAAATCCATTCATTCGTGGTACTGCACAAAATGCGGATGTATTTTTTCAAAGCCGAGAAGCCTGTAACGAATACCATTGGAATACACCAGGTATCGTGGCGGACACCATGGAAAAATTTGAGAAGTTAACGGGTCGTTCCTACCAATTATTTGAATACCATGGTGACCCACAAGCAGAACGTATCATTATCATTATGGGTTCAGGTGCTGGTACTGTTGGTGAGACTGTCAAATACTTAAATAACAAAGGAGAAAAAACAGGCTACCTCACAGTGCATTTATTTCGTCCATTTTCCATTGCCCATTTTGTAAAAGCAATTCCTACGAGTGTAAAACAAATCGCTGTATTAGACAGGTGTAAGGAAACAGGTGCCATTGGTGAACCTTTGTATATGGATGTAATTAATGCATTACATAATGGTTGGGAAGGAACTATGCCAAAAGTCATTGGCGGCCGATATGGATTGGCTTCGAAAGAATTTACCCCGGCTATGGTGAAAGCAATTTTTGAAGAATTAACAAAAGCCAAACCAAAGAATGGATTTACGATTGGTATTGAAGACGATATTACCCATACCAGCTTAGCCTATGACAGAACATTTGGCTTAGAAGACCAACATTTATTTCGTGGCTTATTTTTTGGATTAGGTGCTGACGGAACCGTGAGTGCAAATAAAAATACAATAAAAATTATTGGGGACGTAACCGATAACCATGTGCAGGCTTATTTTGTATATGATTCAAAAAAATCGGGTTCATTGACCGTATCTCATTTGCGCTTTAGTGAAAATCCCATCCATTCCACCTACTTGATTAATTCAGCAAATTTTATAGCCTGTCATCATTTTCATTATTTAGAAACTTTTGACATTTTAAAAGACGCAGAACATGGTGCTACTTTTTTATTAAATGCTCCATTTAAAACAGAAGAAGTGTGGCATCACATTCCTTATAAAATACAAAATGAAATAAAAGAGAAGCAATTAAAGTTTTATGTCATTAACGCATCTAAGGTGGCCAAAGAAAACGGTATGGGTTCAAGAATTAATTCCATTCTACAAACCTGTTTCTTTGCTATTTCTAATATTATGCCAAAAGAAGCAGCCATTACTGCCATTAAAAATGCGGTGAAAAAAACTTATGGTAAAAAAGGAGAAGCGGTGGTGCAAAAGAATTTTGATGCTATTGATAAAACATTAGAAAACCTTTGTTTGATAGATTATGCCACCTTAGCAATTGGTCATATTGAAATTACCCCTGCTGTGACTGATAATGCGCCTGATTTTGTAAAAAATGTTTTAGGTAAAATCATTGCTGGCGATGGAGATGAACTACCTGTGAGCGCCTTTCCAGCGGATGGGACTTATCCATCGGCGACCACCAAATATGAAAAAAGAAATATCGCAGAACAGGTGCCTGTATGGGACCCGAGCTTATGTTCACAATGTGGTAAATGTTTTTTTGTTTGTCCGCATGCAGCCATTCGTCCAAAAGTATATGACGCAAGTCAATTAGATAAAGCACCTGACTTTTTTAAACATGTTGCGCCCATTGGAAAGGAATTTTTGAAAGACAGCGAAGCCTATACATTACAAGTAGCAGTAGAGGATTGCACTGGCTGCAATTTATGTGTGGAAGTTTGTCCTATTGAAAGCAAAACCGAAGTAGGGCACAAAGCAATTAATATGCAGGATGTAATTCCATTAAAAGAAACCGAGAAAAAGAATTGGGAATTTTTCCTTTCCTTACCTGATATTGACAGAACAAGAATAGCGAAAACAACGGTAAAAGGATCTCAGTTCTTAGAACCCTTATTTGAATTCTCAGGTGCATGTAGTGGGTGTGGCGAAACGCCCTATTTAAAATTACTGACCCAATTATTTGGAGATAGAATGATTGTGGCCAATGCCACAGGTTGTTCCTCCATTTTTGGTGGAAATTTACCTACCACACCATGGAGCATGAATGCTGCTGGGAATGGGCCAGCATGGGCCAACTCTTTATTTGAGGACAATGCTGAATTTGGGTTAGGAATTAAATTAGCCACTGATATAAAACGCCAATATGCAATTTCCTTATTAAAAAAAATAAAGGAGGAAGTTGGTACTGAATTAGTGGATGCCATTTTATGTAATCCCGAAGAAGACGAAACTCAAATTATTCAACAAAGATTAGCTGTAAATCAAGTTAAAAATAAATTAAAAGTCATTAACAATCCTGCAGCAGCTTTATTAAGTCAGGTTGCTGGTTTCTTAGAGAAAAAATCCATGTGGATAGTGGGTGGGGATGGATGGGCTTATGATATTGGTTTCAGTGGACTAGATCATGTATTGAGCACGGGCGAGAATGTAAATATTTTAGTTTTAGATACGGAAGTATATTCAAATACAGGTGGCCAAAAATCAAAATCATCACCGATTGGTGCAAGTGCAAAATTTTCTGTGAAAGGAAAAACAACGGGTAAAAAAGATTTAGCCATGCAAGCCATGGCACATGGCAATGCTTATGTTGCTGAAATTGCAATGGGTGCCAATGATGTTCATGCACTTAAAACAATTTTAGAAGCCGAAGCCTTCCCAGGCCCCTCTATCATTATTGCTTACAGTCATTGTATTGCGCACGGATACGATATGTGTCATGGATTAGATCAACAAGCACTCGCAGTAAAAAGTGGCTACTGGCCTTTATTCCGATTTAATCCAATGAATGAAAAAGGAAAAAGATTTATGTTAGACAGCAAGGACCCATCCATTCCAATGGAAGATTTCATGTACAATGAAAATAGGTTTGCTACTATCAAAAATAATAATCCTGAAAGGGCACATGAATTTTTAGACCAAGCCAACCAAGGCATGCATACCAGGCTAGAAAAATTACTGGCATTTAAAAATTTGTAATCATAAAATTGGTTTGTTTGTTCAATCGTGGTCAAACAAAAACCCCAAGCTTGCTTGGGGTTTTTTATACATCTTAATTATAAGTAAGCTTATTTTTTTGCTTGTGCTTTTTTGTGTAAATCATCCAGCTTACTTGTGTACAAACTACGGCCATGTGTACCTAAAATAATTTCATTATCTCTAGGATGAATCACGATATCGTGAATAGGTACTGCATTAGGTAAGCCTTTGTTCCAACCCATGGAACTTGCACCACCATCTGTACTTACATACAAGCCGCCGTCAGTACCTACATATAATACTTGATTTGAAACATTATCTTCCGTAATTACATTGACTGCTTCCAATGGCAAATCCTTCATGATTTGTGTCCAAGTTGCACCATAGTCATCACTTACATATACATACGCATTAAAATGGTCATTACGATAGCCATTCATTGTAGCATAAACGCGTGATTCACTATACGCACTTGCTAATACCCTACTCACATATAAACCTTTAGGCAATTTCGCACTCAATAAAGTAAAAGTATAACCACCATCTTTAGAAATATGAATCATACCGTCATCTGTTCCTACATAAATTAAACCAAAACGGAATGGACTCTCACTCATGGTAGTTAAGGTACCATAAGGAACATCGCCTTGCGCTGGGTTTGAAGTTAATTCAGTACTTAATGTTACTAAACTATCTCCTTTACTCATGGAGCGGTGAAACTTATTAGTTCCATAATAAAAAACATCTTGGTTGTGCTTACTTAATAAAATAGGTGTTTGCCAGTTGAATCTAAATGCAGGCTCCCCTAAATTACGCATAGGTCTAATGAACTTTCGCTCCTTGGTAGTCAAATTCTGTCTTGAATAAGCACCATATTGAGAACCACTATAAATAGTTTTATTGTCTCTGGTATCTACCTGCACTTGCATACCATCGCCTCCATTTAACATGGTGTAAGGATTATGTCCACTATCAAACCAATCATAATTTTCTCTTGTTTGGCTAGATCCCATCCAAGTACCATTATCTTGTAAGCCACCATAAACATTATAAGGCTTAGCCATATCCACTGCAATATTATAATACTGTCCAACTGCAGGTGTATTGGCCTTAAACCAATGATCACCATTATCGTAAGTGATATTACAACCACCATCATTACCAATAATCATATGGCTATCCTTTGCACCGTTCATCCATGCATAGTGATAATCAGAGTGTACATTTTCTTTGCCAATCTCTTTAAATGTTTTACCACCATCCGAACTTAATAATATACCAACACCTGTAATTACAATTTTATTTGCATTACTAGGACTAATAAATACTTTTCCAAAGTAGTAACCATAAGTACTATATAAGTTAATTGATTTTTCGTGTGTCTTTTTCCAAGTCACCCCTGCATCCTCACTGCGATATACCTCAGCACCAATGATCGGTGTTTCAAATAATGCAGTGTTTGCATCATACAAATAATCCCATATACAATTAGGCAATAATTTACCTGACTTTACATCTTCCTTAATCCCAGCCACCGTATATTTTATTGGCAAACCATTACGTGGTGAGCGAATAAAAGTGGTAAACTTACGATCATCTAATGCTAAAAATTGATCAACAGTTAAATCTTTAAAATCACGCAATGCATATCTACTTGTGTCACTGTATTTTTTTAATGTTGTATCAGATTGATGGGTGTTATTATCAACAATCGCATAAACAATAGATGGATTTTCAGGATAAACTGCAATACCAATCCTACCCACCCCTTCACCAGTAGGAAAACCAGAAGCAGCTGTTGAAGCCAAAGTCCAACTATCTCCCCCATTGGTACTTTTATAAATACCACTTGTTTTACCAGCTTCTACAAAGTTGGAAGCAGAACGTGTTTTATACCACATTGCTGCATATAAATTATTAGGATTTTTTGGATCAATATCTATATCAATACCGCCTGTATTCGCATCAATATATAAAGTTTGTTTCCATGTTTTACCACCATCTGCCGTTTTATAAATACCACGTTCTTTATTTTCAGAATACAAATGACCTAAAGCGGCTACCCATGCAACATTAGGATCAGTGGGTGATAATTGTACTTTTCCAATATGGTGTGTTTCAGGCAAACCAAGATAACTCCATGTTTTACCATTATTATCTGATTTGTAAACGCCAATACCAGCGTAAGAGGAACGACTACTGTTCGCTTCACCTGTGCCTACCCAAATGATTCTATTTTTCCAATTCACTGCAATATCACCAATATTCAAAGTGGAAGTAGAGTCAAAAATAGGTTTAAAACTTTGTCCATTATTAATGGTATGCCATACCCCACCAGAGGCATAGGCAACATAAAATTCCGTCGGATCACTCGGGTTTACATCAATATCCACAACACGACCACTCATCACCGATGGACCAATATTTTGAAACGATGTATTATTAACAGTAGAATTAGCCAAAAGGAGTGATTTTTGTTGGTTACTCTTTAGACGATCTGCCGCAGAACTAGGTTTAGGTTGTGCAAAAGCGACTAAACCCATCAATAAGAAAATGTGTAGAAAAATTGCTTTCATGTATTGTGTATTTGTAAATAAATATAAGTACTTTTTAAAAAGAGAACAGCCAAAAATGATAAGTGATGGACTTAAATGAAAATGCCTTGTAATATTCATTACAAAGCATTGATTATCAATTCATTGATTCCGATGAGGGTTGCGTCAGCCTTAGATCAACTTCCTCTAGAACCACCTGTTTTAATTGGTTTTTTAGCCGCGCCCGTTGATTTTGTGTTGGCTTTAGCGATAAATTTTGAACTTCCACCTTGTACCGACGCCTTTGTTGTATTGGTGGAATTTTTTGCTGCAATTTTTTTATTAATAGCAAATCCCATAGTTATTATTTTAGAATATAAATATAATTAAAAAAATACAATAAACATATCTTTGAAAAAATATTTTCAATAAAGTGACTGATATTAAATCAATAATGAATCAATGGGGAAAAGAACATACACCATTTGTTTTTTTAATTGATTTTGAGTGCAAAAAACCGATGTGTTGGAAATGGTCCGACACAGAAAATATTTTTGAATTTAATTTTGACGGGGTAACGAATCAAAAAAAAGCGAATATTCAAAATAATGATATTCCTATATCCAATTTTGAATTTAATAAAGTACCCATCTCCTTTGAAGACTATAAAAATAAATTCGATCAAGTAAAAAAGGAAATTGAAATTGGAAATAGTTTTTTAGTAAACCTTACTGCAAAAACCAAAATAAATTCGAATTACACTATTGCAGAAATTTACAATCAGGCCAATGCAAAATATACATGCTACTTAAAAGATTCGTTTGTATGTTTTTCACCAGAAACATTTATAAAAATAAAAGCCGGTAAGATATATTCCTACCCGATGAAGGGAACTATCAATGCAAGCATTCCAGATGCAAAAAATAAAATATTGAACGATCCTAAGGAAATTTCAGAACATGCCACCATGGTGGATTTAATAAGAAATGATTTAAGTCGGGTATCAAAGAATGTGAAAGTAAATAAATATAGATACTACGAAGAGATTGTGACGCAGGATGTAAACCTAGGTCAAGTAAGCTCTGAAATTGCGGGCGAATTGGAAGCTAATTACTGTGAAAATATTGGTGAGATCATTTTTAATTTGTTGCCGGCAGGTTCCATATCCGGCGCCCCCAAACAAAAAACAATACAAATAATTGCTGCTGCAGAAAAAGAAGACAGAGGCTATTATACAGGCATAGCCGGCTATTATGATGGACAAAATTTAGATAGTACCGTTTTGATTCGGTATTTGCAGAATGACAACTATTATCGCAGTGGCGGTGGTATAACCTGCAATAGCGAGGCCCTAAAAGAATACCAAGAAATGATAGACAAAGTATATGTACCCCTTTTTTGAAACCATACGATATAAAAATGGGATACTTGAAAATGTATCCTACCATCAAGCACGAATCAATCGAACGTTGCATGCATTAGGCGGAAATACACCCATCGATCTTGACAAAATACAAATCGAAGGTGGTTTTGAAAAGGATATTGTTTATAAAATAAAGTGCTTGTATAATTTAGAAGGCGCATTTCATATTGAAAAAGAAATTTACAATAAAAAAATAATTAACACTGTTTCCATTCACCATGCAGCTCAAGAAGAATATCATTTTAAATACACAAATCGCATTTGGCTGAATGATGCTTTGAAAAAATCAAGGACAGATGAAATCATTATCGTACAAAACAATATGATCAAGGACGGAAATTACGCTAATTTGGTTTTTTTTAATGGGATTGAATGGCATACTCCTTTACACCCATTACTATTAGGCACACACCGCGCAAGGCTCATTGACGAAAATAAAATTATCGAAAAAAATATCACCCTTAGTGATTTAGCCAATTACACTTCACTAAAGTATGTTAATGCAATGATGCTTTGGGAGGAATCCCCTGAGATTGAAATAAGGGAAATAGTTTATTAATATAGATGGGCAATCTATTTTGAAAATGTTTACGGTGCAATCCTCAAGATTTACCTAAATCCAAAAAATAGCGACGTCATTTTAAGTAGAAGATTGGCTTATTTAAGCAATATTTCATTTTGTAAAATAAATACTGCAGCGCCACTTAAAAATCCAATGAGTGCAATCCAGCTAATATTTTTAAGGTACCAGAAAAAGTCAATTTTCTCCATTCCCATCACGGCAACCCCTGCAGCAGATCCTATAATTAATATAGAGCCCCCTGTTCCAGCTGTGTAAGCGATTAATTCCCAAAAATAATGATCCGTAGGATAAGTTTGAAGGCTGTACATATTTTGCAAAGCAGCGACTAATGGAACATTATCAAAAACAGCAGATAACAAGCCAATACTAATGGCCACGCCATTTAAATTACCCATTACGTCATTTAATTGCTGCGCCATTTTAGGCAAAACACCCACATATTGTAATGAACTTACGCTCAATAAAATGCCAAAGAAAAATAAAATACTAGGTGTATCAATTTTTCGCAATGCATGATTCACGGAAAGTAACCCCTTTTCTGATTCATGTTTTTTATTATGAATAACCTCAGTGATTACCCACATGATTCCTAAGCAAAAAAGCATGCCCATATAAGGTGGCAAATGGGTTAATGTTTTAAAAACAGGTACAAATAATAAACATGTAATTCCAGCTATAAATATAAAATTTCGCTCCTTGGGATTTGTGGTAAAATTCAAATTAGGTGTTTCCTCATTTTTAAATATGATGCGCCCTTTGATGGTATAATTAATAATAATTGCGGGCAATACCATACAAATAAAACTTGGCAAAAAGCTTTGTTTGATGATGTTCATGGCAGTGACTTGCCCACCAATCCATAACATAGTTGTTGTTACATCGCCAATGGGACTAAAAGCGCCACCAGCATTAGCCGATATCACCACCAAGCCCAATAATTTCCATTTCGTTTTTTGATCAGCCACTAATTTATTTAAAATAGATGCCATGACAATAGTCGTTGTCAAATTATCTAAGACTGCAGATAGAAAAAATGTGATTAATGCTATTAGCCAAATCAATTTGGCTTTATGTGTTGTTTTTATCCGGTCTACAATATTTTGAAATCCATCATGTGCATCAATTAATTCCACAATCGTCATCGCCCCTAATAGAAAAAAAAGTATCTCACTAATTTCACTTAAATGGTGCGACAATGATTCTAAAACAATTTTTTTATCAGGCGTGTCAAAAATGATTAAACTCCAACACAGAACTGCCGTAACAAGTGCAATGGCCGATTTATTTATTTTCAATACGCCTTCAAAAGTAATCGCCAAATAACCAATAAAAAAAACAAACAGCAATCCTATAACCATTTTAATTGATTTATATGAAGCAAAATAAATACCAAATAAAGGTAGTAATTATAAATCGATAAACATCTTATACAGCAATAGAAGCCTAAGATAATAGGACGAAATGGTCAAAGTAGAGATCAAAGCCTGATGACATTATTTATATAACTAAGGTATCATCAATAGATTTAAACCTATTAGCATTTACTACTCTTACGGCTAAAATAAAGCGTAGTAATAAAGAGCATTGCAAAAAATATCTGAAGTAAATGAGTGCCCATTTTTGTCTATTTTTAATTTTGACAAAAAATAGGGGCATAGGTTTATTCCTTGTTAGCAATTTCAATGAAATCAGACATGGTGACAAATTCAGCCTGCTTTTTTAGGTCATTCAGGAAACGGTATAGCTTATCAAGTAGCTCAGTATCAGACCCTTTTGTGGTATAATTTGGCAAACCAAAGGCGGTGATATTCGTAAACTCCCATGGGTGAAAATAAAGACTCAAATAGCCATCTTTTCTTAAGGTTTGTAAAGCCAGCCTTAAATATATCGTATAGGGGAAATTCTTAAAACTTAGCCAAAATAAGGGGATTCTAAAATTAGGACTTACCGAGGCAGGCACCCTAATTAATCCTTGTTCACTGTACTTAGTCCGAGGTAGATGAAAGTTATTATACCTGCCAGGTAGCCAGGTGGGATGAATAGAAGCATCATAACTATACCCTGCTTCCTTAATATCACCAACTGGGACCTGACGCATTCTTGGCATTCTTAAACCCTTTACCGGCTTTTGGATAACTTCTTCTAATCGGATTCTGGATTCGAGCAAATGGGCTGTAGTGAAATTAGAATGATAAAAAGTATGGGATGCAATTTCATGTTTATCAGATAGTGCTTTGATACTATCAGGATATTTATTTGCAAAATTTGCGGTAGTAAATAAAGTGGTCGTATAATTTTGATCGTTTAAAATGGGCATTAAATTATCCAAGCCCTTTTTCCCAATTTCCATTTGAGTTTCAATAGCAATATTGAAATTATATTCCAGGGGCATATCAAACTCCTCTACATCAAAACTCAGTAAAATTTTAGGGATCATAAATTAGATTCTTTAATGATATAGTGGGGTCTATTTTTACTTTGTGCAAATAATTTACTTAAGTAAATCCCAATAATACCTAATATCATCAAGTTAATCCCCCCGAAAAAAGCGACCGTAGCAATCACAGAGGCCCAACCTTGAACTTCAGTTCCCATGTAAAATGTATACACTATATATGGAATATACATTAAAGAAGTGCTTGCGAAAAATAAACCTAAATAAGCAGCAAAATATAATGGCTTTGTACTAAATGAAGTGAACCCTTTTAATCCAAAACTAATCATTCTATTATAGGAGTATTTTGTAGTACCGCTATAACGTTCTTCCGCTTTATATTCAATACTAATTTGCTTATACCCCATCCATTTGATTAACCCTCTATAAAATAAATCAAACTCGTTAAATGACTTTAATTGTGCAATAGCTGATCCGCTAACTAATCTAAAATCAGCCGAGCCTTGCTCTAATTTAATATCAGATAAATTATTTAATATTTTATAAAATATGTTGGATGTTTTAGCTTTTAAAAATCCAGTAGAAATATGATCAATACGATGTGTTCTAACAATTTCATACCCTAATTCATAATTTTTCAACAACTCAATGATTAGGTAAGGAGGGTGTTGCAAATCACAATCCATCATGATCACTACATCTGCATTTGTTGCATCAATACCAGCCTTCAAAGCATTTTGGTGACCAAAATTTCTAGATAATTCTATAAACTTAACTTTAGAATCGGAATTTGTTAATTTTTTTATTTGATTTAACGTATCATCAGTGCTTCCATCATCAACAAATAAAATTTCATAATCATACTTGCAACCTGATAGTGCAACTACAATTTCTTTATATATTGGGTTAATATTTCCATGCTCGTTATGAGCAGGCAATATGATGCTAAGCTTTTTCATGGGGGAGTGAATTATTTTCAAATGAATTAAAAAATAAACTATAACTTATAAACAACCAAGCTAAAAAACAAGGCAGTGATTTTAAGGCATATTTTACAACAATGGCTTGAAGTATATTAGGAAATAAATCCGTGGGTGAAAAAACAGTTAATGCCAATACTAGAATAAGCAAAATATACATATAAAGTGCTGGCTTTGGTGCATGTAAAACATACCAGATACCAAAACCTACCACCGCAATAACATAGGTAGGTGATTCTGCAGAGGTACTAAAAATAACCAACCCTATTAATAATTGCGCTAAATAGGTTAATTGAAAACTAGTATTGCCCCATTTGGAGAATCGATACAATGGAAGTAGCATCATGATGCCGGCAGAATTAACCCCATTACAGAAATATCTTGCATACTTGCATTCAAATAGGAATTCACATTTTCAATATTTTTTTCAACGAGTACATGAAACCAATCGATATATGATTGATATACAAATTCTGGGCTTGAAATAAACATGGGCAAGCAAAACAAAATAATTGCCCATAAAATTAAGTACCCTATCAATTTTTTATAGTCTTTAGTAAAAAAAATAAAGGGTAATCCAATAACGCCATATAATTTAATGAATGTGCCAGCAACAATCAAAAAAGCAGCCAAACTTAGTTGGCTATTTTTAATAGTCACATAGGATAATATAATCCAGCTGCATAACATTGGATTAAATTGTAAATTTTGCGTAGAAGTGAGCGTCTCAATTAAGGATAATAATAAAATAATATTTTTACCCCAAAAAGATATCGGCAGCTTACCAACCGCATAAAATAAAATTGAAACATTAACCATCCCCCATAACATAAGCCCTATATTATTGGGTAAAATGGCAAAGGGCGCAATTAAAATTGAAAATAAAGGACCATAATGATTTTTATCGAAATATTCAGCGGGGTATAAGCTATATAAATTTTTTTCTTGAAACGTATGCCAAAATACGTTCTTGTAAATCAAATAATTATTGATGAAAATATTTTCCTTTTGCACTTCAATCATTAAGGCAATAAAGGGCACTAAAAACCAAAGTACTGTGATGAAATTTGGCTTTTTATTAATATCAAATATTTTTGCGACAAACGCCTTCATAGTTAAAATTAATGAAAATATTATATATTTAAATAATATATTTTGTTGTCTAAATTTAAATTGTAAATTTCATGAATTCCAAGCAACCAAAACGCATTTGTTTATGCTTACATAGTATAATCGTTTAAAAGTTACGCAAATCACATTTAACAATAAATGAATCCCATAAACCCCAAATTAATCCAATAATAAAAAAGCCAAGTTCATAAATGAACTTGGCTTTTTTATTACCAACAATCCCCCTTTATTAATAACCAGGGTTTTGTTCTATTCTTGGACTTGAATTATCCAACATACCTTGTGGAATTGGTCTTAGGTAATGTTTCGCAGCAATTTGTTGTGCGCCACCTTTACCCCAAGCGGTCCATCCGTTGAATTTTAATGCGCGCTCAATTAATTTTCCGGTACGCTTTAACTGATACCAACGCTCGTTACCTTCTCCTAAAAATTCACGACCATACTCATCTAATATCATATCAATATTGATAGTAGCAGGCGTTGCTCTATAAGAAGTAATATTCGTTAATGGATCTAATACATTACCAGGATTAGTTGCACGATTAGGCGATTTGCCTTTATTGGTTCCTAAAGCTCTATCAAGTACAATATTATAATAAACATCTGCTGTTCCTAATTTTGCACCTGTTGCGCCTTTAACGATTGCTTCAGCAGCCATTAAATATAATTCAGCAGAACGAAACAATGGATCATTGAATGTTGAATAACCATCACCATAAGTTATACCTGGTTGAAAAAATTTCCAGAACATCGGACCACCCCAACCTAATGGATCTGTAATTTGTTGTGTAGCTGTTGTCTTACCTAGCCAAAATAAATTGACTACATTTTGTACAGAATATTTCTTGGTACCACCAGGTATATTAACCCCTAAGTTTTTTACATCGCTCATATCTACATTCCAAGGCAATACTATTGCAGTTGTATCACTAGCTGCATAAGTAAGAGTTAGTGCTTGTGGGTAAGGCTTATTGCTTGCCAATGATACCGAACCAGCTAAAGTAGCATAAGAAACACTGTTAAAAGTGCCTTCATATCTAGTATCCATTACTGGATCAAATAAACGGTAAGCACCCCAGGTTACACTGTGTGCAGGTAACCATCTGTTATAAGTACCTGTTCTTGCTTCCTGGGCAACATCATTGGGTCCACCACTAAATCGGGTATGTAAGTCATTCCCAATTGTACCATTTGAAGTACTCAAATTTGCGTCACCATTATAAGCTGCCGGATTTGCATATTGAATTGCAAAAATAACTTCTTTGCTTGAATTCGCGGCAGCTACTGAACTTGCTGCTGTTGCTGTTTCTTTTTTAGGATTCTTATTATGAATTGGCCATAATTTATTCCAATCAGTTTCCATAGGATGCAGACCAGAAGCAATTACATCATCACATAATGCCAAGGCACTATTAAAATCAGTTGCTGTTCCGCCTAATGCACCATTAAAATTCCAACCTCTTGTTAAATAAACACGCGCCAATAAAAATTTAGCCGCATTTTTTGTAACTCTTCCTGCAGCTGCTTGTGTATTAGGTAATTTAGCTATTGCATCATTTAAATCAGTGATGATTTGTGCATAAATATCCTTTGAAGGAACTCTTACCACTGTTAAACTTGCATCCATTGTTTCTTTTAAAGGCATTGGAACATCACC
>RFZW01000348.1 GCA_009920495.1 Chitinophagia bacterium | reverse complement strand
GCAGTAAGTGTTGGTGCACTAGGTACTGTAAATGGTATAAAATATACATCAGTCGATATAGAATAACCTGCCTTATTTCTTGCAGATATATTTACACGTAATTCTTGACCATTTTGGTCACCAAAACCATTGATAGTATAATAAGTTTCTACTACATTTGTTGATGTGACTAAAGTATTAGATGAAACAATAAATTTTCTAATAAAATATTCAATAATATTACTGTCACCATTAAATGGTGCATTCCAAGACAAATCTACTCTATCCTTACTATATAATAAAGCAATAGATTCAATTTGATTAGGCACTGTACATGGTATTTCATTTACTACATTTGATAATAAACCATTACCCGCCAAGTTTATTGCATATACTCTAAAATAATATGTTACACCATTTGATAAATTAGATACTCGTTTAAAAAGTGTTGTAGAATTAGTTGAACTATCAAAATTCCAAGTATATGAATCGGTACTGCGTTCAATTATATAACTAGTAATATCTATATTATTATTTGCAGGTACAGTCCAAGATAAATCAATTAAACCATTACCTGCTACTGCAGTAATTGTTGGTGCACTAGGTACAGTAACTGGTCTTGCATTTACTAGATTTGATAATAAACTGTTACCAGCCAAATTTATTGCATATACTCTAAAATAATATAAAGTACCATTTGATAAATCAGTAACATTATATGATGTATTAGTAGTATTATATGTTATATCCCAAGTTATTGAATCGATACTTTGTTCAATTATATAACTACTGATATCTCTTCCATTATTATTTGGTGCATCCCAAGATAATTGAATGAAACGATTACCTGCGGTTGCAGTAATTATTGGTGCACTAGGTACAGTAAATGGTATTACATTTACTACATTTGATGATGAACCATTACCACCTAAATTTCTTGCATATACTCTAAAATAAAATAAAGTAGCATTTGATAAATAAGATACTCGTTTAAACTGTGTAGAAGCATTAGTTGAACTATCAATATTCCAACTAGAT
>RFZW01000347.1 GCA_009920495.1 Chitinophagia bacterium | reverse complement strand
TTGTGGTGGCATCGGCCCGGTATGCAGTGCGGTATCCCGACGATAAGCAGGCCATCGAGCCGACGCCAAGATGAGCATAGTGGTTATACGACAACGAGCATTGGTTTACCAGATGATGTTGGGCGACTGGTCATTGCTGCAGCCCACACCATGCAACGTGCTAACTCAATTGGCCCTGGACTGCGTTGGCTGGATAGCGCAATACTGTTTTGACTGCGTACAGCTACAGCGCGTGCAACGTGTTCGGCGAGTTGGTTTGAGCCGTCGTGCCACAACAGTTTTTCGTTTATCATGTTTCGGACTGATGGCGTAAATTTAAGTATTTCGCCGTAGCCAACAATGACGCGCCGACGCTCTAGGGATAGCGGCCAGTGGTTGTCTACGGTTGGTGTAATAGCAAATTTGATTGCAGGATTAGCGCACAAACGTTCAACGTGACTTAACATTTCGCTAAATGTGTCTGCGACAAACTCGACGGTTGCCACAGTGCGTCGGTCTGGTAGAGCTACACATCTGACAGCAAAATAGCGTGTGTCATCCAAACTGGTTTCTATGGCTACGGTTCCCCCCTCTGGCAACTCACCGTCATACAGCAACGCTGGCCATTGTCCTGGCTGTATCCATGACTTGTCTGACGCAACCCACAAGTTACATGACGCCCGTAGAAACGCGGCACGGTCAGGGTTTTCAGACTCGGCCAGCAACGTGGCAGCGGTCAAAGTTATCCCTAGTGCAGGGTTGCCGTATACCCACGCGGCTGGGCTCATCGGGTCAAGCTCTGGCGGTGGTGACCATTCCGCAAAATAAAACGATGCGTTTTTGCCTGTGTCAATCGCCCTCAATCCTTGTTCACGCCAACGCAACATTGCAGTACTGGCTTCCGTGCCGGCTGTAGACCACATCGAGAGCAACGGTGAAATCTGGGCACGTTGAGCCGGCAACAAACCGCCGTCAATAACTTCACGCGAAATATCCCACATTTCATCGGCCACGACAAGTGAGGGTGACGTGCCGTGACCG
>RFZW01000346.1 GCA_009920495.1 Chitinophagia bacterium | reverse complement strand
AAACAGGGTTCTTTCGACATATTGTCGTCCGAAAATCTTTTGCTTCAAATAAATTACTGATTAACCTAGTAACGTCTAATGAAGGAATTGAAAAATTCGATATACAAGAAATTGCAGCTTATTTAAAAGAACTTTTTGGCGAGAGAATAGCAGGATTTCAGCATACAAGAAATGACAATGTTGCTGACCGATCAAAGATTGAAAATGGCACTTGTAAATTAATTTTTGGTCAGGCATTTATCGAAGAAAAAATTCTTGGCTTAGACTTTCAAATAAGCATGGAGAGTTTTTTTCAAACCAATCCAAAATGTGCAGAACTTCTCTACTCAAAAGCATTGGATTATGTTTTTGAAGAAGATATTGCTAAAAATGAAGTTGTAATGGACTTGTTTTGTGGAACAGGAACTATCGGTCAATTACTTTCCAAAAGAAACGAAGACGTTCAAATAATTGGTGTTGACATTGTAGAAGAAGCAATAGAAGACGCGAAAAAAAATGCAGCGAACAACCAAATTTCAAACATTTCATTTTTAGTACAAGATGCCATTAAAAAGAATGGTATAATAAAAATATTTATTGCAGATAATCTCAATGGTATTTATGTTTTATTCTTATAAGAATTGCTTTATACAAAAAGTGAAATGATATTTTTGTCAAATGCTTCCTTGCTAAAATATTGTGCGACTCTTTGTTTGGCTTTTTCGCCCATTATTTTACGATTTTCAATCGCAGTGATATGACCTGTTTCGGTTTGTTGTACAGTATGGGATATATAAAAAATGTCAGCTGCTGCTTCGGTTTTATCTGTCATGGGAATAAAAATGCCTGTTTCATTGTTAACAATCATTTCTAAAGCCCCGCCTTGCGGTGTTGCTGCTACCGGGATGCCATATTGCATAGCTTCCAAAACTACTGTAGGTAAGGGGTCCGGTTGCAAAGAGGGTAATACCAATATATCAATAGCTGAATAAAATTTATCCATTTGGGCTTCAAACCCGGTATAAAATATACGATGACTTA
>RFZW01000345.1 GCA_009920495.1 Chitinophagia bacterium | reverse complement strand
TACTTGATGGACATATTAAAATACCTGCTTTAGTTAAAAAGGCTTTGTTTTTTATTGGGCCATAAATACCATTGGGTAATTTTTCAGGAGCTGACCAATGTTTTCCATTATCAAAACTTCGAATTAACATACCCCACCAAGTGCTAGGGCCCCTCCCTATTTTATAGAATAAAACTATCTCGCCATCTGGAAATTTTTGTAATACAGGATTATAACAAGCATATTGTTGCCCATCGGCAAATTTTCCATTAACCGCTTCAACTGCCTTAGACCATTTTCCATTTTTTAGTATTGAAACATAAATACCCACCTGCGGATGGCTTTCACGTTCTCCACCAAACCAAGCAGCCATTATACCTCCAGGAACTTCTATAATTGAAGAAGCGTGGCAAGAGGGCGTCACCGGTATAGTATCTATAAATTCACTAACTATAACTTTGGGGGGTTGCGTATATCCCAATAAATTACAAAACACAAATCCGAAAATTAGTAGGCTTTTATCACTCATTATTCTATTTAAGATTTAGCAAAAAACTAAAAATCTAGCTTTCCACTAGTCGAATATAATCAAATTGTATTGATTTTTTTAATATCTTAATAGTTCAAAATAATACAATATAGGACAGATATTATTTTAAACATTACGATGCTAAAACCAAATGCAATGAACCCATTTATTAAAAAAACATTTGCTATTATATTGATAGCATTTTCATTTACCCAATTACATGCGCAAACACCTAAAAAATTAGAGTTGTTATTTTTAGGACATGATAGCAAACATCATAATTCTGATGTTTTAGCAAGTATTATGTCCAAAGAATATTTTAAAAAAGGAATTAATATTACCTACACCACCAATATTAATGATTTAAATGAAAAAACGCTAAAGCCTTATGATGGATTAATTCTTTATGCTAATTACGACACCATTAGCACAAGTCATGCAAGTGCTTTATTGAACTTCGTAAAAAATGGAAAAGGATTTATTCCAATTCATTGCGCCTCCTATTGTTTTAG
>RFZW01000344.1 GCA_009920495.1 Chitinophagia bacterium | reverse complement strand
CTTTAAATGTATCCCTTCTACCATTCCATCAAAAACAAACTTTCCGTGTTTGCTTTCGCGGGTTTCAGAAATAGCCCCATTACCAAAACTCGCTTCCGAAGATATATAGTAGAAAGATTTTGGCTCAGATGAAATCGCACAACGATGTGGATGAATAACGTATTTATCCTTATTTAAAGAAGCATTCGTTTCTAAAATTTTAAACACATAAGGATTGGGATCAAAGCCAATAGTGATGCCTGTCAGTCCCGTACATAAAGCCATGGGTACTGTCGTATCTCCAATATTCGCTCCAATATCAATCGCTAAATCGCCTGCCTTAATAAATTGATTAAAAAAAGAAACGGTTGCTTCATTTAGAGTAATCTTAGGTGCTAATGGACTTGACCAATTAGCAAAATCAATTTCACCGTATTGGTTCATATTTAAATGATCAATAATTGGTGGATACTCTTTGGTGAATCTTCTAGCAATTTTACGTGCAAACGAATTCTTTAAATAGGTAAACATAGTGGTGTATTAATATCTTACAAAAATAGATTAATTATTTATAATACTTTCGGGAGAAGCTGAATATATTAAAATGCTTTTGTTGCATTGCAGTCGCTAATGCTTCTTCAATCATTGGACCATTCAAGGATCGCATCTGATGCGCAGCAATAATTTGATATAGCTTTGAAATTAATAATTGTTTTTTTCTTGAAGAAGATAAAGCAGGTGCTTGTTGTGTTTCAATGGCAGCGACTAACTCTAAAATGCCTGCCTGTTGTGTGGCAATGGTTTTCACCACTGGAATGATATGTGCATCACCCAAGCCCTCCCGCATCATATGTAACAAGTGATTTGTAAATGCGTCTGCATCCGGGCGATCACTTTTATTCACCACAAAAACTTGAGCGATCTCCATTAATCCTGACTTCATCATTTGTACTTCATCTCCTGCTTCTGGAACAAGCACCACAATAGTGGTATCTGCCAAGCCTGCAATTTCAACTTCTGATTGCCCCACACCCACCGTTT
>RFZW01000343.1 GCA_009920495.1 Chitinophagia bacterium | reverse complement strand
TTATAACTCTTTGGTTCAGCATCAAAAATTTTATGGTGATGCGGACAGTTCATTGCTTTTAAATAATACTTGGTACCATCTAATTCCATCGGCGGAAACATACTGTCCTCATAATAAGGTAAGTGTCCACTTTTAATGTACATACTTTCCTTAGCAATATGCGGTGTTACCACACGCTTATATCCAGCCGCTTCTTCAGTTTCTTTTGCTAAGCCTTCTAATTCTTCAATAATGATGGTACCATTGGGCATCCATAATGGAAGACCTGGTCCAACATCATCATCCATGGTATAAATACCTAATTCTTTTCCTAGTTTTCTGTGGTCTCTTTTTTTCGCTTCTTCTAATAATAATAAATATTCATCCAATTCTTTTTGATTCGGGAAAGTGATACCATATACCCTGGTCAACATTTTATTTTTTTCATCTCCTTTCCAAAACGCTCCTGCAATGTTGGTGATTTTAATTGCTTTAATCGCACCCGTATTTGGGATATGCGGTCCACGGCATAAATCTGTAAATGCCCCTTGCGTATAAAAAGTAATTTTACCATCTTCTAATCCAGACAATAAATCTAATTTGTATTCATCCTTTTTTTCTGTGAAATAAGCAATGGCTTCTGCTTTAGACATTTCCTTTCTGATATATGCATTGGCTTGCTTTGCTAATTCATTCATCTTTTTTTCAAGCAATGTCACATCTTCTTCTCTGATCGTTTTATCGCCTAAATCAATGTCATAATAAAAACCTTTTTCAAGTGCTGGCCCTACCCAAAATTTTGCCCCTGGAAATTGCATCTCCACCGCCTCTGCTAATAAATGCGCAGAAGAATGCCAAAATGTATTTTTACCATCAGCGTCATCCCAGGTTAATAATTTTAAAGCCGCGTCCGTTTCAATAGGTCGCGTGGCATCATAAACCTCGCCATTGACCGAAGCTGCCAAAACTTTCTTAGCCAAGCCCTCACTAATCGACTTTGCAATACCTAAAGCAGTAATCCCTTTTTCATAAGGACGAACT
>RFZW01000342.1 GCA_009920495.1 Chitinophagia bacterium | reverse complement strand
TGAGGAAAAAATAGTAATGACCTTGGTCACAGATGCAGTTGCAACTGAACAAATCAAGCAGGAGCCAGTAAGTAATGAAGTAAATGAAAAAGCAGAAGATCATTTTATTTTAGATCAAACAGAAGAAACGCCGATTCATTTTTCATTTGACCAAGCACCTGAAGTCGAAGCGCCATTAATGGAGGAGGAAGAAGAAGTAAAGGAAGTAATATTGGATAAATATGATACCATCTGGGAGTTAAATGCTGAAGCAACTATTGCCGCTGCCAATAGCATTGAAGAAGAGATGGAGGAAGATGAATTAGTTGAGATGGAGGAAGATGAAATGTTAGAAGCCGAGGAAGAGGTTGAAGAAGAAATGGAAGTGATAATATGGAAGCAGAGAAAGAAGCTACTATTGTTTCTGACTTTATTTTAAGTAAGCCTACGAATATTTATGTGGAGGAAGCGGACGAAGTTGAAGAAGAAATTTCAGCACCAGTAGTTACCTCAAATGAAGTGATTTTTGAGATAAATGAGACAGATCCAAGTATAGAATTGGAAGAAGACTTTATGTTAGAAGAAATCACGATTAATGAAGAAGTGGAAGAAGAATTCATGGAGGAAGAATTGATGGAAGCGGAAATGACCATCGATGAAAATATCGTACATGAAGAAGTAGCAACTGTTGAAATGTATACTGCTCCTGTGATTGAAACACCTGCGCCAGCGGAGGTTGCATTCGAATCTTCTTTCAGATATGAGGAAGAGCCTTCGATGCAATTGGTGATGAGAGAGGAGTCCAATACACCTGTGGCGCATGTGAATCAACAAGCTAATTATGATATGCCATTAGATAATGCCGAGGAACAAAGAAGAAAAGTGGCAGAGCGTATTCAGAAATTAAGAAATCTATCTTTTAATATTAACAATGCGAATGATGCTAATAATGATTTTGAATCAGTGCCTGCATATGTTAGAAGAAATATGGAAATGTTTGGTAATACATTGGCTTCTGTTGAAAATTATTACAGTAAGTAC
>RFZW01000341.1 GCA_009920495.1 Chitinophagia bacterium | reverse complement strand
AACCCATAAATCCAATATATATTGAACTTAGGCAACTTTGGACCGTCACCCAACGGCGAACCTTTCTTTTTTTTATTATCAGGAATCATAATCGATATTTATTTTTTCGAACGCCCCTAATGAAATCACATTAATTTCAGTAGGAGCACCATTTTGTTTTTATAATAACAACACTAATATTAAAATAGTTTACAAGTCATGCATTTTTGTATCCGCGTCACTCCACATTTCCTCTAAACGATAAAAATTTCTGGACTCGGGATGCATAATATGAACAACGATGTTAATGTAGTCAATAAGCAACCATTGTGCCGCTGTTTTGCCTTCACTTTTGTATGCCCATTCAGAACAATTTGCTTTCACTTCATATTCCACATTATCTGCGATTGCCTTTAATTGTGTGGTATTATTTGCTTCGCAAATGATAAAAAAATCGGTCGTAGATTCATGAATTTTTCTTAAATCCATGCTAATGATGTTTTCCCCTTTTTTATCCTGAATTGCTTTAATAATGGTTTTGAATATTTTAGCGTTGCGCGTAATTTGAGGTGTCGACGATTTTGGTCGATTTTTTAAGGCAGTAAGATGTTCCAATGATGCTTTTTATTTATTTGTTATTGCTTTATTAGTCTAAAGATTAATAAATTAAATATTATTCTATGCTAACTTTACAAAAATAACAATTCTTTGTCACCTGCCACACCAATTATCACATTAGGGGAGCCGCTTATAGAACTGTCAGAGATTGATAGTACCAATATGTATGCCATGGAGCAGATTCATGCCCAAAAGGCCTTATCTGGCAGTGTGTACCAAACTGATTTTCAAACGAATGGGAAGGGGCAACATGGCCGAATTTGGGAGAGTCATCGGGGCGAAAACCTACTTTGCACCTATATTTTGGAGTTAAATGCTCTAAAACAGGGTAAAAATTGGGTTCCAAGTGAGCAGTTGGGACTATCGGCAGCCGTGGCTTTGGGGTCGCAGGCTTTTTTTATGGAATTTGCTGGGGAGGAGACC
>RFZW01000035.1 GCA_009920495.1 Chitinophagia bacterium | reverse complement strand
CGTAAGCAAGGACAAAAAGTTGCTGCAAAGCGTAGCGATCGTGAAGCAAAAGAAGGTGTAATTATTGCACAAACTTCTGCTGATCACAAAACAGGTTTTGTTGTTTGTATTTCTTGTGAAACAGATTTCGTTTCTAAGAATGCTGAATTCGTTGCATTTGCGCAAAGCATTGCTGACGCTGCAGTTGCAAACAATGTAAAATCTGCGGATGAATTAAATGAAGTAAGCGTGAATGGTACAAAAGTATCTGACATGATTAATGATAAATTAGCTTCTATCGGTGAAAAAATTGGTGTTGCTAAATTTGAAAGAGTAGACGCGCCATTTGTAGCTTCTTATATTCATGGTTCTTACAGAATGGGTGTATTGGTAGGATTATCTGCGGAGGCTGCTGAATTAGGTAAAGACCTTGCGATGCAAATTGCTGCAATGAATCCAGTGGCAGTTGATGCTGATTCAGTTCCAGCGGAAACAGTAACTCGTGAGCGTGCAATCATCATTGATACCATGAAGGAAGATCCTAAAATGGCTGGTAAACCAGAAGAAATGATTGCTAAAATTGCCGAAGGTAAAATTGCAGCTTTCTTTAAAGAACAAACTTTATTGGCGCAGTCTTTCGTAAAAGACGGCTCTAAAACAGTGGGTGACCACGTTAAGAGCGTAGGTGCTGACCTTAAAGTTACCGAGTTCAAGCGTGTAGCATTGGGATAGTAATAACTAACTAGAATAATACTATAAAAAGGGTCCCCCGATACATCGGGGGACCCTTTTTTGTTGCTCTAAAATTCTTATCTTGCAAGTACAAAACAACATCTACTATGCTGCCAAAATACAAACGTGTATTATTAAAATTATCTGGGGAAGCATTATTAGGAGAACAAAGAAATGGAGATCCATTTGATCCTAAGATTATTGAGCAATATGCCAAAGAAATTAAACAAGTCACCGACTTAGGTGTGCAAGTAGCTATTGTGATTGGTGGTGGTAACATTTATCGTGGCATGAATGAAGCGGATAGTGGTATTGAGCGTGCGCATGGTGATTATATGGGTATGTTGGCAACGATGATTAATGCCATGGCGATACAAGCCATGCTTGAAAAAATAGGGGTATATACGCGATTGCAATCTGCCATTAATATGGAGCAAGTAGCTGAGCCTTACATTCGTCGCAAAGCATTACGTCATTTGGAAAAGGGACGTGTAGTTATATTTGGCGCTGGAACAGGTAATCCATATTTCACTACAGATACGGCAGGTTCACTTCGTGCTATTGAGATGAAAGCAGATGTTATTTTGAAAGGAACGCGCGTGGATGGGGTATATGATAGTGATCCAGAAAAAAATCCAAACGCAGTTAAATTTGATAAAATCAGCTTCCAGGATTGTATATCTAAAAATTTAAAGGTGATGGACATGACCGCGTTCACCTTATGTATGGAAAACAAATTACCAATTATCGTTTTTGATATGAACCAGCCAGGTAATTTATTAAGAGTCGTGCAAGGGGCTGAAGTGGGAACCTTAGTTGGATAGTAGGCTTCTCGCCACTTGTGTAATATATTTTGAGACGAAGCAGGGTGTAGTTAATTTTATTATATGCAAAAATCAGGATTGAGAATTACATTTATTAGCCTATTTTTTTTAACAGCATTAAGTCATAATGCGGTTGCACAAAAAACTTTAAGCTTAAACGAAGCCATTCAAACTGCTTTAAAAAACAGTTATGATATTCAATTGGTGGAAAATAATTTAGCGATTGCTAAAAACAATAATAATATTGGCGTTGCAGGGGGCTTACCCACCGTTACCAATACAAGCACCAACAATAATACATTAACTACGATTAATCAAACCTTCCCAGATGCAAGTCGTAACACTTCAAGAAATAGTGTTGATGGAAGTACCTTGAATAGTGGTGTGAATGCTACGATGGTATTATTTAATGGTTATAAAGTACAGGCTACTAAAAATCGTTTGGAAAGTTTGGAGCGTCAAAATAAATCATTACTTGAATCACAACTGTTGAATACCATTTCAACAGTAATGCAACAATATTATAATGTTGTACGTCAACAAGCATTTTTAAAAACAATTCAAAAATCTATTGAGACTTCAAAGCAAAGATTAGATATTGTTGAAACGCGTCAAAAAATTGGTGTAGCGAATCAAGCTGATTTTTTACAATCTAATTTGGATTTAAATGCTTTAATACAAGCTGAACAAAATCAATTATTAATTATTGACCAAGCCAAGGCCGACTTATTAAATACCATTGTAATGCCTAATACCAATAGCGTTATTATCAATGATAGTATTAAAGTGGACGATCAATTAGTGTTGTCGGCAGTGGAAGCAAAAATAAAGGAGCATCCTTTATTACAATCCGCACAACAGTTGGTTAATGTGAATCAGTTTTTGGAAAAGGAAACCAAAACTTTAACTTACCCAACGCTAAGAGCGAGTACTGGATTCAATTACAATAGCAATAAGTCAGCAGCAGGTTTTATATTATTGAATGAAAGTTATGGTCCTTTTTTGGGGCTAAATTTAAGCATCCCAATTTATACGGGTGGTGCAAATAAGCGCGCCATTAAAAATGCAGAAATTAATACCAAGTCTGCAAAAATTCAATTACAAAATACGGAGCAGGATTTGACGACTGAATTATTTAAAACGTATCAGAGCTATAAAAATAGTTTAAAGCAAACGCCGATTGAAATACAAAATTTTGAAATGTCACAATCCTTATTGGATTTAGTGATGCAAAAATATAAATTAGGTCAAGCCACTATGGTGGATGTAAAGCAAGCCCAACAAAGCTTTGAAACAGCTGGATTTAGATTAGTAAGCTTACGCTTCAATGCAAAAATTGCTGAAATCGAATTAAAGCGATTATCCAATCAATTGAATTTTTAATTTAAGTTATTGTATGCAATCAAAGCTTCCCAATATTGGTACTAGTATTTTTACAGTCATGAGCCAATTGGCGGCAAAGCATAATGCAATAAATTTAGGACAGGGCTTCCCTGATTTTCCAATGAGTGCGGAGTTGATTGAATGCGTTAATAAAGCCATGCAATCGGGCGGTAATCAATATGCACACACCAATGGTGTTCCATTATTACGGGAAAGATTGGCGGAGAAAATAAAATATTTATATGATGTAAATATTAATCCCGAAACGAATATTACCATTACGCCGGGCGGTACCTACTCTATTTTTTGTGCTTTTTCAACGATTATACAACCAGGCGATGAAGTGATTATTTTTGAACCTGCTTATGATAGTTATATCCCTAATATTGTTTTTAACGGAGGTATTGTGGTGCCTATTGAATTAGAATTTCCTGATTATACTATTCCATGGGATAAAGTGAAGGATAAAGTGAAGGCAGCCATCACGCCTAAAACAAAAGCGATATTAGTTAACACCCCGCATAATCCTACGGGGCGTGTATTTACCAAAGATGATATTTTAATATTACAAGAAATAGTACTTTCAAATAACTTGTACTTAATCAGCGATGAAGTATATGAGCATTTGATTTATGATAATAAGCAACATGAAACAGTGATGAAATATCCTGATTTGTTTGCGCGCACTTTTGTTTGTTTTTCTTTTGGCAAAACCTACCATTGTACCGGCTGGAAATTAGGTTATTGTATTGCACCTGAAAATATAATGAAGGAGTATCGAAAAGTGCATCAGTTTAATGCCTTTGGATGTGATACCCCCAAGCAAATAGCGATTGCGGAGTATATGACCAATAAGGAAGCCTATTTATCTATAGGTGCCATGTACCAAGAAAAAAGAGATTACTTAAGGGGCTTACTGGACAATACTAAATTTGTTCGCCTACCATCCTCTGGTTCCTATTTTGAAAGTTATCGATATGATACAATTTCAGATGAACCCGATACCGTATTTGCAGAACGTTTGGTCAGGGAATTTGGTATTGCTGTTGTTCCGATGTCTGCATTTTATCAAAAGTCTACCGATCATAAAGTGATTCGTTTGTGTTTCGCTAAAGTTAAAGAAACATTGGATGCTGCTGCAGCTTGTTTGCAAAAGGTTCATTAACTTTAAATCCAACAATTAATATTTATTTAGGAATGCAAGATATTCGTGTGTCCTTTCAACAGTTATTTAATTCATCTGCTTCCTTAGTAGTGCAATCACCTGGGCGCATTAATTTAATTGGCGAACATACGGACTATAACAATGGCTTTGTATTACCTGCGGCTATTGATAAATGCGTGCAAGTAGCCATCGCAAAACGAACAGATGGTGCAATACATATGCACGCGCTTGATTTACAAGAAAGCGTGATTGTACCTGCTGTTGCTATTCAACCACATGCAACCCATTGGGTGAATTATATTATTGGCGTAGTCGCACAGGTACAAAAATATATTGCTAACGCATCAAGCAACAGTGCTACCCATGAACTTGTTAAGGGTTTTGATATTTGTTTACAAGGGGATATTCCTATTGGTGCTGGCTTATCAAGTTCGGCAGCGGTGGAGTGTGCTGTTATTTTTGCGCTGAATGAAATGTATCAGCTGGGTTTAAGTACCATGCAAATGGCATTAATGACACAGCAATCGGAACATGAATTTGCAGGTGTTAAATGTGGCATCATGGACATGTTTGCTAGTTTACATGGGAAAAGTAATCAAGTGATGCTATTGGATTGCGGAAGCTTACAACACCATTATTATCCTTTAGATTTAAAGGAGTATCAAATAGTTTTATTTGATACACAAATTAAACATGCTTTAGCTTCTTCTGAATATAATACACGAAGATTGGAATGCGAACAAGGCGTTGAAATTTTACAAAAAAAATATCCATCTATCAAAACTTTACGTGATGCAAGTAAGCAACAGGTAGACGAACTATTAAAAACAGAGGCAACCTTAATTGGCACTAAAGTATATAATCGATGTAAATATGTAGTGGATGAAATTGAACGTGTGCAATTAGCAGTAAAGGATTTATTGGCTGGTGATATCAAAGCTTTTGGTCAAAAGATGTATGAAACACACGAAGGCTTATCTCAATTATATGAAGTAAGCTGTCGGGAATTGGACATTTTAGTCAATGCGGTCAAGGATCATCCACAGGTATTAGGGGCAAGGATGATGGGTGGTGGATTTGGTGGCTGTACGATAAATATTATTAAAAAATCGGAAGTGGAAGCAATCATAAATATGGTTGCAGATATATATGCCCAACAAACCGCACATATTTTAAAAGTGCATCAGGTAAAAATTGCCCAAGGAACTCACATAAAATAATTATATTACAGAGGGTATTAAAAATAGCCCCATCTTACTTTATATATAATTTAAATATTTATGTCAAAAAAAGTACTACAAGGTTTTATCTTAACCCTTGCAATTTCATTTTTCAATCATGCATGTTCATCCAATAATACAAATACTATGGATACTACTGTTAAGTTGACCAGCCAAGCTTATGGTGTATTTGAGGGACAACCCATTACGGAATACACATTAACCAACGCGCATGGTATGCAAGTCGGCATTATTAATTATGGTGGTGCACTCACAAAAATTATAACACAAGCAAAGGACAGTAGCTGGGGGGATGTTTTAACGGGTTATGATTCCTTAAGTGGATTTACGCAAACAGCTAATCCTTATTTTGGTGCATTAATTGGTCGCTATGCCAATCGTATTGCCAAAGGAACTTATAAAGTGGATGGTATTGAATACCATGCAGCATTGAATAATAATGGACAATCATTACATGGCGGATTGAAAGGTTTTGATAAGGTAGTATGGACGGCCACCCCATTAGCAGGCGATAGTAGTATTCAATTAAATTACGAAAGTAAGGATGGAGAGGAAGGTTATCCTGGAAATTTAAAAGTACAGGTAGTGTATACCTTAACCGCGGATAATGGAATCAAAATAGATTATACTGCAACCACAGATAAAACCACCGTGATTAATTTAACCAATCACGCTTACTTTAATTTATCTGCAGGAAAGTCATTAACGATCAAAGATCATATTTTACAAATCAATGCTAATCAATATACACCTGTGGATGCTTTACTTATTCCTACAGGGGAATCATTGGATGTAAAAAGTACGCCAATGGATTTTACACAGGCCAAGCGTATTGGCGATGACCTTGATAAAGTGGAAGGGGGGTATGACCATAATTGGATATTAAACAAAGCCGAAGGTTTACAAGAAGTAGCTAATGTATATGATCCTTTGTCAGGCCGCAGTTTAACTGTATTGACGACAGAGCCTGGTTTACAATTTTATTCTGGTAATTTTTTAGATGGCACATTAATGCATACTAAAAATGGCATTCAATATATTAAGCATGGTGCATTGACCTTGGAAACACAACATTTCCCTGATGCACCCAATCAAGCAAAATTTCCAACTACTTTATTAAAGCCAGGAGAAACTTATACGCATACCACTATTTATAAGTTCGCAACAAAATAACCAAAACCCAACCAATCGATTACGTATGAATTATCAATTAAGCACATTAGATTACATTGTATTTCTTGTCTACTTTGTTTTAATCCTATCTTATGGATATTACATTTATAAAAAAAGACATACCAAAGAACATGATTCAAAAGCATTCTTTTTAGCGGAAGGATCTTTAACCTGGTGGGCCATTGGCGCATCTCTTATTGCCTCAAATATATCAGCGGAGCAATTCATCGGCATGAGTGGTAATGGTTATTTTGTGGGTATTGCCGTATCTGCTTATGAGTGGATTGCTGCATTGGGCTTGGTGATTATTGCGGTTTGGTTTATGCCTATTTATTTAAAAAATAAAATTTACACCATGCCTCAGTTTTTACAAATGAGGTACAATGAAACGGTGTCTTTAATCATGGCCATTTTCTGGTTGTTTTTATATGTGTTCGTGAATTTAACTTCCATTTTATATTTAGGCGCCATCGCCATCAATGGATTACTACCGGGTCAAAATCATTTACATGAAATTATTGTTTGCTTAGCCATCTTCGCCGTGTTTATTACCTTGGGCGGTATGAAAGTTATCGGATATACGGATGTTATCCAAGTAACGGTTTTAATTATTGGCGGATTGGCCACTACCTATATGGCATTATCCATGGTGAGTGAAAAGTTTGGTATGGGTGGCGGAATCATATCTGGATTTACTACATTAATGCAACAAGCACCCGAACATTTTCATATGGTCATGGACAAACCCAATGCCGCTTCATCGCAGGAATATATTGATAAGTATATGATTCTTCCGGGTATTGCGATGTATGCAGCAGGCCAATGGATTTTGAATATAAATTATTGGGGATGTAATCAATATATTACACAACGTGCCCTAGGCGCTGATTTACCTACTGCACGTAAAGGAATATTATTTGCAGCCCTATTAAAATTATTAATGCCTGTCATTGTAATGTTACCGGGTATCGCGGCTTACGTACTCCATAAAAATGGACATTTAAATCATTTGGTGGGCGGTATGGATGGTGCGTATTCTGCGGTATTGGCTTTTTTACCTACGGGCATTAAAGGTTTATCACTAGCAGCGCTTACTGCTGCTATCGTTGCTTCCTTAGCAGGTAAATCAAATAGCATTAGTACCATTTTCACTTTAGATATTTATAAAAAATATTTTGCTAAAGAGGCAAGTGAGCAAAAGTTAGTGAATATGGGAAGATGGGTGGTTATATGCGCTATGTGTATTAGTGTTCTATTTACTTGGGATGATATTTTAGGTATCGGAGGCGCAGGTGGATTTACTTTTATACAAAAGTATACCGGCTTTATTAGCCCAGGCGTATTGGTGGTATTTGTATTAGGTATGTTTTGGAAGCGCACTACAGGAACTGCAGCCGTAGTGGGTATATTAGGCGGTTTTATTTTATCCTTATTCTATAATGAATTTGCGCCGATGGTATTTGGCAATGAAACATTCTATTATACAGCGTATCCGAATAGCGCGGGCGTATACAAAATTCCATTTTTAGTGGCGATGGGTATTGCCGGAATCATCACCGCCATATTAATGGTCGTGATTACATTATTTGGACCAAAAGTAAATCCAAAAGCATTTGTATCCGATAAGTCAATGTTTAAAGTAGATAACACCACCTTGGTATTAATTGTTTCGATATTGATGATTTTATCCGCCTTATATATTAAGTTCTGGTAAATACCACTGGATTGATTAATGTATAATTACGATTGTCAATTTGGTAACGAATAGCAGTAAGAAATTATACCGCAGATAAAAAAGCCCTCCTCCGAATTTCGGAGGAGGGCTTTTTGCGATAGTTCATTTGCATTAATCGATTTGAAATAGTTGATTCACTGCAATTATTAAACTAGATCTATTGGTGGTTTAATACCAAGAACCATTTATTGTTTTATCGCCGTTTGCATTATTGTTTGCGTTTCTTCTTTTTTCATTTCTTCTGTGAATGAAAGCAGTCACAAACATTAATGGTAAAAAGATAAAAGTTAAAGGAGGTATTCCCAACATGCTAATCCATTTACCACCAAAGTGACGACGCATTGGACGGCGTAAACGTTCTGCGATTAAATACATCGCAGGTACAATAAACAAAGTCATGAAAAATGCGAATATCAATCCAAAAATTAAAGTCCAGCTCAATGGCTTCCAGAAGGAAACGCTATCACCACCAAAAAAGATATGTGGGTTTAACTCACTAAATAAAGTAACAAAGTTGATATTAAATCCAATGGCGATAGGTATAAATCCTAGGATGGCAGCCAAGGCAGTCAAAAGTACAGGGATAATCCTGGTTTTACCTGCTTGCACCAATGCCTCTTTTGTTTTCATGCCTCTTGCCCTTAATACATCGGTGAATTCAATTATTAATATACCATTTTTCACAACGATACCAGCAAGTCCAACAATACCTAAGCCGGTCATTACTCCAGATACTTTCATTCCAAATATGGAAAATCCTAATAACACCCCAATGATACTAAATAAGATCTCTGTTAAAATAATCACTGATTTTGAAATAGAATTAAACTGTAACACCAAAGTGAAAAGGATCAACATTAATGCAATGATTAATGCTTTTCCTAAAAAGCTTACTGTTTCTAATTGTTGTTGGTTTTCACCAGTTTGCTTAATGGTAACGCCTTCCTGTACACCATTAAAATTAGATATGTATTGTGCTATAACTGCATTTACTGAAGTAGGGTTAAAGCCTTGCGCTAATAATACATTTGAACTTAATTGAATAAGACGTTTTTGATCCTTACGTCTTACACTTCCTAAGGTATTGGTAGGTTCTACTTTTACCAATGAACTAATAGGAATATTTTTAACCATACCGCCTGCTGCCATATCTCTAAAGGACAAACGCATATTCAATATATCCACTAAATTTTTACGTTGTAAACTTTCATTACGTAATTGAATCTTATATTCTTCTTTACCGTCTTTAATTTTTGAAACTTCTTTTCCAAATAAAGCAGTTCTGATTTGCATACCTACTTGTGCCGATGAAACGCCCGCAATTAATGCGCGCTCTCGATCCACAGTTAACGTTAATTCTGGATTTTGTAAGTCCACGTCCATTTTTAATTCTTCCACACCCGGCACCTGCACCGAATCTAAATAGTTTTTTAAACCCACTGCAGTTTTAATTAAATTATCAAAATCATCCCCTTGAATTTCAATATTAATAGGCGGATCGGTTGGTGGACCGCTTTGTTCTTGTGTTACTGATATTTCAGCACCAGGTATTCCTTTTAATTGTGCACGAATCGCATCTAAATAAGGACCTGTTGATTTGCCATCACGTTTTTCAAAGGCAACAAAATTAATTTGTAATCTTCCTAATTCTGCATGCGGGCTTCGATCACCACGCATTGGGTCACCCGCACCTACGGCTACATTGGTAATCACACTTTCAACAATTGGATTTCGCTTACCAGGCTCGTTGTCCAATACCTTATTTACTTTGGCTTCAAGCACTTTGGTTACGGAATCAGTATATCCGACTTGTGTGCCTACCGGTAATTTTAAATAAACATATAATTGGTTGGGGTCACCTACTGGGAAAAATTCAATTCCAACACGACCTTTAGCAACGCTAATTCCAAATACCACAAAGGAAACGACCAATAACACAAAAGTCCCAATTAATAATTTTACGGGTCTCCATCCAGTTAATGCACGGCGCAATCCATTTTCATATACACGCATTAAATTAGGTAAAGTAACAGTTTGGAATTTATGAATCGCAGAAGCAATAAAATATCTATTAACTAATACTAATATCATAAAGAAAATAAGCAGGTTACCTAAAAAAGTAAATCCAGTTAAATCCAATAAAATCCCAACGATTACGGGAATCCAAAATCCTTTTTGCTTAAATATTTTAGCCCCGGGTTCATAATAAATGCGACCAATAAGGAAGCGGTTAATGTAAATATTAACATCGTTGGTAAGTAAATCATAAACTTACCAATCAAACCAGGCCAGAAAAGTAATGGGAAAAAAGGCGCCAATGTAGTAATGGTACCAGCTAACACTGGAACAAATACTTCGCCTGCTGCCATCTTCGCCGAAACCGTAGCTGATAATTTTCCTTTTCCTTGAATAAAAATACGATGGGTGTTTTCAATAACTACGATAGCATCATCTACAATAATACCCAATCCAAACAAGAGTGCAAATAGTACGATAAAGTTTAGGGTGATGCTGTTTCCTACAATTAGTTCAGCACCTGGAATAAATACAAAGGCAACAAACATACTCAAGGGCACCGATAAGGCAACAAAGAATGCGTTGGTCACACCCATGAAAAACATAAGCACAATTAATACAAGTACAAATCCAATAACAATGGAGTTGACTAATTCTGTAAATGAACTTCTTGTTCTAATACTTTGGTCACCCGATATAACTACTTTTAAATCCGATGGAAAATCATTCAGTATGGTTTCATCCACCACTTTTTTAACCGCATCTGAAGTTGCAATTAAATTTTCACCACTTCTTTTAATAATATTTAATGTCATTACATTTTTACCATCTAAACGCGCATAACTTTCATTGGTCTTAACCGTATCCACAATACGCGCTACATCTTTTAAATATATAGCAGAACCACTGGTGTTGCGAACAATGATATTACTAATATCATTCGCATTTTTTAATTGCCCTTTTAATTGCAGGTTGCGATTCATGGTACCTACTTCCAATAAACCACCGGATAAATCTAAATTTTCACGTTGAATTGCAAAAGTGATATCGTCAAAAGTGATACCTGCACTTTGCATTTTATAATTATCTACATTAATTTGAAATTCTCTTTCAGGTGCACCTACGATATCAATTCTATTGATTTGAAAAACATTCTCCAATTTATCTTTCAATAATTCTGAATACTTAGATAATTGCACTAAATCGTAGTTGCCATTAATATTTACATACATAATGGGCTGCTCGCTTAAACTAATCTCAATGACCCTAGGCGCCTGTGTTAAATCATTCGGTAAATCGGACTTGGCTTTATCCACCGCATCTTTTACCTTTTGTAAAGCCACATCTGTTGGAACATTGGTCCCAAACTCAATGGTAATCGCTGAAAAGTCCTGTTGCGAGTTGGAAGTAAACTTTGTAATTTTTGCACCTGTAATACCCTTGATTTGCTTTTCGATAGGTCCTGTTACCAGGTTTTCAATATCCTTAGGGGAATTACCTACATATACGGTTTGTACAAATATGGTCGGGATAATAATATCAGGAAACTGCTCCTTTGGGAGTGTCAAAAACTGGAATATTCCGCCTAAACTTATAAATAGCATAAGTAGATATATCGAAGTTTTATTAGTGATACTCCAAGAAGTAGGTTTAAACTCCTTAAATTTTTCTTTTATATTTTGAATTGTCGACATAGTAATCTGTTAATGAGTTGAATTATTTATTTAGCTACTGTTGTTATAAACTGACCATCAAATAAATTTTGGTAACCAGTTGTAATAATTGCATCGCCAATGACTAAACCGCTTAACACTTCCATATTATCACCATAAAATTCACCTACGGTAATCATTTTTTTACGCGCAATCATTTTTCCATTTTCGCTTACAGCCACATAAATGAATTTACCTTTTTCATCATTTTGTAAAATATTGATGGGGATACTTAAGGCATTTGATTTAGAATAATCTTTAATTCTTACTTGTACCAATTGATTCGGTCTAAAGTCGCTATTCGGTGCTAATTTAGTTTCAATAAAAAAGCTTCTGCTTAAAGGATCAATCACTTTACCCATCACACTAATTTTTGTTTCAATCGTTTTTTGCATGTCAGGAAAGTTTAAAGCCACATCACTACCCACATGTACTTTTCCTGTATAGTTTTCAGGAACCAATGCCGTTGCTTTTAACTTTTGTGTGTTCACAATTTTTATTTGACCAGCGCCCATGAACATTTCTCCCACATGTATATTTACTTCCTCAGCAACACCATCCACATCACTATAAATACTCGTATAAGCCAATTGGTCTTTAATTACGCCTACTTGTTCAGTAGCACCTTTTAGTTGACTAGCCAATGCTTCCGCATTTGTTTTTGCAGTTAACAACTGAATTTCGCTGCCAATATTTTGTTCCCATAAATTCTTTTGTTTTTCATACACCGATTTTGCTAAAGCAGCTTGTGCTTTTAGTGTTTCAATATTTTGAGATGCAGCAGCTGCACTTTGCTTAATTAAGCTATTATCTAATTGTAATAATAATTGCCCTTTTTTTACAATATCTCCTCTTTTAACATAAAGAGATCTTACTTGACCGCCCCCTGCGCGCGGTGTTATATAAGAAACACTTTCGGATTCAATTTTTCCTTGAAGCTCAATGTAATGGTCAAATACCTGAGTTTTAATGGTATCAATAGAAACTAGAATGGTTTTATCAGCTTTAGCGCCGCCCAACGTTTTTATTTCTTTTTCAAGATTAGCAATGTTAATGCTAATTTCTAAAGCTTGTTTTTTTAAATTAGCCAAAGCTGTTTTTTTAGCTTCCACTGAATTTTTATCGCCACCACAAGCGACTAAAAACAATACCAATGATCCGATAATTAATGTTGCGTAATTTTTCATTATGTTTGATTTTATCATTTATTATTTTACTGCATTTAAATTTGCAGTGTATTTTATTTTATAATTTTCCTGTTGCTTTAAGTAAATCTACTTTTGCAATTAATGCACTGTATAAAGCATTCATGTAGTTATTCTGCGCAGTCACCAAGTCTGCTTGTGAAGCTGAAATTTCAGTGTTGGAGCCGGTACCCGTTTCAAATTTCTTTTTTGTTTGCTGGTACACTGCTTCTGCTAATTGCATATTCTTTTTTTGAAACTGCATGGTAGCCATGGATGACATATAGTTTAGTTTGGCTTGCGTAATTTCATTATCAATATTGTTTTTTAAAGCACCTAGTTGATTTTCAATTTGTTGTAATTCAATTTTTGTTCTTTTAACACGTGCATCGCGTGCAAATCCATTAAATAGTGGAAAGTTTACGTTCATGCTTATCATGGAAGTATTAAACCAACTACCCCCTTCAAAAAAATCAAATTTCGCTTAACATTAAATTCTGTCAGTTTTTTTGTTTCACTTAAATATTGAAAATCTTTCCTTACCCCATATTGAAAATCATTCTCCACTAAAATATCTTTATCTAAACTTTTCTCGTCAATTACTTCCGTTAATGCTAAACTGTCATTTACGGGCATTCCCATTAACATTTTTAAACCCATAAAACCAATAGCTACACTATTGTTGGCTTTTAATTTTTCGGTTTGTAAATTATTTAACTGCACACTTACCTTGTCCACGTCTAATTTTTCTGCAAATCCATTTTTATACATCACTTCTGCATCATGCGCTAGTTTTGACAAACGTTCAATATTAGCATCCAAAATATTAAGCTGTGTTTTGCTTGCTGATAATTGGTAATAAATTTTATAAATATTTGTTTTAATTGCTTCTTCAGTTAATGCAGCATTTTTCTTTTGCCACTCTAACGAAGATGCTCTTGCTTTCAAAGCCACAAATACTTGGCCATCAAATAATAGTTGTTGAAAATTAATACCATAGTTCGCATTGTATTTGGTACCAAACTGCACTGGGATATAGGTTCCAGCTGCACCACCAAATATTTGTGCCGGTAATAAAGAGGTAGGTATTTTTATAAAATCATTCACACCTGCATTGGTTCCAATGGTTGGAAAAGCAGCAGCACCAATTTCACGATTGGTTTGAATTTGTGCCTCAATCGCAAGTAGTGAATTTTTTACTTGCACATTGTTATTTTTCGCAAAGGTTACGCATTCCTCAAGTGAGAACGCATATACTTGCTTCGTTTTATTTTGTGCTTGCGAATTAACACTTAGTATTAAAACAGCACAAAGGATAAAAAATTGTTTCATTGGTATATATTAATTAATATTTATTTACTTAGGTTTTCTGATTTGTATTTATCCATTAGTTTATGACCATCCAAAGTGGCTACACCATAAACAAAATGTTCTATAATTTGCAAATTCACTTTTAGCATATCAAATTTGTTCGGATTAAACACATGAATATTAAAAGGGATTAAACTTGTTTCTAATCTATATTTTGATAGAATATTTATATCAATCTCTTTGCGATATAAACCTTCACTGATTCCTTTTTTCAAATTCTTACTGATCATTGAATAAATAAAATCGTCTTTGTGTGATTTAATTTTTTCAAAAGCCAAAGGGTAATATTTTTCAATCTCAAACAATGCGAGTGGGTTCATCCTATTAAACATTTCCTGAATCACTGCCATTAAAAGAAAAATTTCATGCACTGCATTTTCAGCACTCAGCATACTGGTGTTACAAATTTGGGCATGATTGTTCAGTTCCTTTTCCACGACAGCCGTCACCAAACTATCCTTGTCTTTATAATATTGGTAAATGGTCTTTTTGCTAATGCCTAATTGGGTAGCTAAATCGTCCATAGTGACATGCTTGACCCCGGTTTGGAACATTAATTCCTGGGCTTTATTGACAATTCTTTCTTCCATAGGTTGATTTGAAGGCGCAAAACTATGGAAACTATTTGCGTTTTCAAAGTTTCCAGGGTTATTTTTTTATATTTTATGTCAAATGGCAAAATTGTTTGAAATTTGAGCCTAAACCCATTCAAAAATGCCCAGTGTAAGGCAACAAGTCATTCGAAAAAAGATCTTAAGTTCGGTTGCGCAGTTATTTTTTCAAGGCGTAGTCGTTTTGGCACCAATTGGTGTGACTATCTGGGTGGTGGTTAGTTTGTTTAATTGGGTAGATAATTTTTTACCTAACCTGCTCAATTTTATTTTCCCTTTACAATTTGCGGAAGTCAATGGACAAATTCCTAAAGTGACTGGACTTGGTTTTGTGGTTGCAATCACACTCGTATTATTAGTAGGCTGGTTGTCGTCCTTATTTTTTGTAGAAAGATTAATGTCCATCTTTGATAAAATTTTAGAAAAAACACCTGGTGTAAAAATTATATATTCTTCTGTCAAAGATTTTTTAGAGGCGTTCGCAGGCAATAAGAAAAAATTTGATCAACCCGTCTTAGTCAACGTTGATTCAACGGATGTGTGGAGAATAGGATTTATCACACAAAAAAATACAGAGCATTTTGGACTAAAAGATTTTGTTACTGTATACGTTCCGCATTCCTATGCAATATCAGGGATCACTTATATTGTATCTGCAGATCGCATAAAAAAAATGCCCAAAGGGGTGAATGCATCTGAGGCAATGAAATACGTAGTATCAGGAGGTGTAACCACAGTCGATGATGCAGAAAGCGAATCAACCGTTCATATAGGCAACAGTAAAACCGAAGCCTAATTTGATAACCGTTCTAATTGATCAATAAAGATTTTAAATAATTTATTTCAAATAATGCAACTGCACAATTTTAATTCAGGCCCATCTATCTTACCAC
>RFZW01000340.1 GCA_009920495.1 Chitinophagia bacterium | reverse complement strand
AAGCAGCGCAACTATTCCAGTTACCTTGAGCGCAGTTGAGAAAAATTTAAAGGTTAAACCAGATATTGCTAGATTTGTTATACCCATTGGAGCAACCATGAATATGGATGGCACAGCACTTTACGAAGCTTCAGCTGCTTTATTTGTTGCAAATCTTTCTGGTATTGATTTAGAAATTGGCCAGCAACTTATTATTTTCTGTACCGCAATGATAGGAGCGATCGGTGCTCCAGGTATTCCAAGCGCTGGTATGGTTACTATGGCCATGGTATTGCAATCTGTTGGACTTCCTTTAGAAGCACTTGCTATTTTATTGCCGATTGATCGGCTGCTTGATACATTTCGAACCGCAGTAAATGTTGAAGGAGATATTGTCGTAAGTTTAATTGTACAAAAATTAATTCGTAATAATTAATTTTTATATATTAAGTCTTTGAACAAGAATTTAATCTTGTCCCATTCAAAAAAAGGGCCTGGATCAGTCTTTCGAGATGGCGCAATATCCGAATGTCCCGCAATTCCTTGGACAGGATAATGATTAACTATACTTTGAATCAACTCTTGCAGACATCTATATTGCTCAGGCTCGAACGCGTCATAGTCACTGCCTTCTAGTTCAATCCCAATTGAAAAATCATTACAATCATTCTCTTGATTCCAGGAGGATTCCCCAGCATGCCAGGCTCGATCTAAGCATGATACAAATTGAATAAGCGATCCGCCTCTTCTAATTAAAAAATGTGAGGATACCTTAAGATTTGAAATAGATTTAAAGTATTCATGATTGTCAGGGTTAAGTTTATTTGTAAATAAATCAATAATATTATCCCCTCCATAAATTCCAGGCGGTAGGCTAATGTTATGGATTACAATTAAACTAATATTTGACTTGTTCGGGCGATTGTCAAAGTTAGGCGATAATATAATCTCCGCTTTATTTGCAAATCCAGAACTGTCTATTGATATAGATGTAAGCATCGTTAATTTAAGTAATATTTACAATTAAAGGATTGAAATGATTTTTTTAAATTTATGTTTCATGTTACTAGT
>RFZW01000339.1 GCA_009920495.1 Chitinophagia bacterium | reverse complement strand
GATACCTTTTTAATCAAACTACCTGTGTTATTTTATTAATAAAAATTGACCCGATTTTCGCTCAAAAGTCACCTCCCCTAATCCAGTAATTTCTGCAATCCACATATATCCGTCTGGCTCCTGCATTACATTGTTATAAGTGCCATCCCATTTAATTGCACTTGGATCTGCATTTTGAATCTCATACACCAATTTCCCCATACGATTAAATACCCTAAAGTAATTGACACGTTTCACCGATGAATTGTACGCAGCTTTTAAAAACTTATTATCCATATACATATCCGTTGGGATAAATGCATTGGGGATTTCGAATTTCATTAACGCTGGAATAATTTCAACATTAAATACATTGCTTGTTACTGATTTACAACCATTCCCATCAATGACATAATATTTCAGATCAACAAATCCCACTTTTAATCCAGTTAACGTAGGATTTAAGAATCCGTTGACCCCTGCAACAGATGGATCACTATTGTTCCATATATAACTATACGGAGGCAATCCATTCGATGCTGAATTATTTAAAATCAAATCACTACCTACCATTAATTTATTTGCAGATGAGGTAATTTGAGTAATTGTAGGAAGCGGATTTACAGGTATAGTTACAGAGGCTATATTTACACAACCATTAATGTCAGTTCCTGTTAAAGTATACGTTGTTGTTGTGGTTGGTGCAAATGCAGTTCCATTTGTAACGCCTCCTGTCCAAGAATAAGATGTAGCTCCTGCTCCTGTTAATGTTAAGCTTTCGCCTAAACATATTTTTGATTTTGTAGCAACTAGGGTCACAGTTGGCAATGGATTTATAGTGGCAACCACCGGACTAATACTTGAACAACTATTACCATCCGTTCCTTTAATATAATAAGTGCCCGATGTTGCAACAGCTGAAGCCGATCCTAATACAGTTGTTGCTGCAGCATTTGTAAAATAGCCATAAACTAAACTTGCGGTTGATCCAGTGGTCACAGCCGAGGCGGTTAAATCAATGGTATTTGGTGAACAAACAGCGATTGGGTTAGTCACTGTGATTGTAGGTAAA
>RFZW01000338.1 GCA_009920495.1 Chitinophagia bacterium | reverse complement strand
AATCAGGGATCACCATCAAAGGTTATGCAGATATGAACTATACTGCATCCACTGCAAGTGGCATAAACCAGCCAATGGCGATGAACTATAAAGCTAATCAGTTCTTGCTTGAACAGAACTCGATCATCATCGAAAAAGCTGTTGATACCAAAGCCAAGGAAATGACTTGGGGCTTTACAATGATGGGTATTCTTCCAGGTAGCGATTATCGCTTCACCGTGCAGAATAACCTTATGGATAGCCAGCTTACCGACAATAACGGGCAGCCCAATACCTATGGCGTTGATGCTCCTCAGTTCTTTGTCGAAACCTACAATCCTAACTTTGCTAAAGGTTTGGACACGAAGGTAGGCCGTTTCTACACCATCCTTTTCAACGAAAGTATCGACCCCACCCAGAATAAACTGGTGAGTCGCGCACTTACTTTCATGAATAATCCTTTCACCCACACCGGTGTTCTTACTGCAACCAAATTGGATGATCGTTGGACATTCTACAACGGGTTGACATGTGGTGCAGATGTGTTCTTTGGACCTTCAGGCAAAGCTTCCTACCTTGGTGGTTTGAAGTGGGAATCTGAAGATGCTGGAACAAACTTCGCCTTGAACACACAGCTTACCGACCCTAGCTTCAACCAGAGCCAAGGTACTGCCAACACTTATGATGTGTTTGAAATTGTGTTCAACCACAAGATTAATGATAAGTGGTCTTTCACCTCGGATACCATGTACTCCTTCATCAACAACTGGGATTCGAACGCTTTTGGTGCAACGATTACTGATAGGGACGAAACCCGCCCAATAGCTTACCAAGGTTGGGCTAACTGGTACGGTTTTGTTAACTACTTGACTTACAATGTAACTGACAAGCTTTCTACCACCAGCCGTGTTGAATTCTTTACCGACACCGAAGGGGTTAGAACTGGCTACACCGGCCTCTACACCACCCTTACCCAGGGTGCTACCTACAAGATGTACGATGAACAATTGTGGGTTCGTCCAGAGTTCAGGTATGACAACAACTCCATCTCGAAGGCTTACAACAACGATGG
>RFZW01000337.1 GCA_009920495.1 Chitinophagia bacterium | reverse complement strand
GTAAAAAGTCGTCAACGCTATCCTAAAGCAAAATACTATAAAGATTATAGAGAGATGTTAGATAAAGAACATAAATATTTTGATGCATGTTCCGTATCTACTCCTGACCATATGCACGCAGTACAAGCAATGGCTGCAATGCAATTAGGCAAACACGTTTATGTTCAAAAGCCAATTGCGCATGATATTTTTGAGGCAAGAATGATGACCGAAGCTGCAAGAAAACATAATGTAGTAACACAAATGGGTAACCAAGGTGCATCAGGTGATGGTGTACGTAAGTTACAGGATTGGTACAACGCAGGTTTAATTGGAGATGTGCATACTGTTTATTGTTATACGCTGGAGAGGCTGGTGGGATTACGGAACCGGCGCTTTAGGAGATATGGCTTGTCATATTATGGCACCAGGTTTTGCAGTATTAGGTTTGGGTTATCCAGTGGCAGCTGAATGTAGCATTGCAACAAGATACACTGCACCTTGGCAAAAATTGGATGCACCAGATAGTCCGCCAATGGGATCACATATTATTTTAACCTTCAGAGGACAATTCAATAAGCATAAGGGTAAAAACAAAGAAACTGAAATTAAATTGCATTGGATGGATGGTGGTATACAACCAGAAAGACCTTCTGAATTAGGACCTAACGAGCAAATGGGTGATGGCGGAAACGGTATCATTTTTGAAGGAACTAAAGGCAAGATGATGGCAGGCACTTATGGTGTGAATCCGCAATTATTACCTACTAGTTTAACAAAAACAACGACGGTTCCAAGTACCGTTGATTTAGTAAAAGGCGGCGCTGATGGTCACTATGCTGCTTGGGTGGAAGCTTGTATCGCAGGCCCAGGAAGCGATTTAGCTAAAAACTTAAGTTCTAACTTTGATATTGCAGGACCATTAACTGAATCAGTATTAATGGGTAACTTAGCAATTCGTAGCTATGATATCAAAGCACAAGAAAAAACTGCAAAAGGAAAAATAATTTATCCAGGACGTAACGTTCAATTGTTATGGGATGGACCAAATATGAAGATCACCAACTTTGACGAAGCAAACCAATTCGTTAAACGAACTTA
>RFZW01000336.1 GCA_009920495.1 Chitinophagia bacterium | reverse complement strand
TGTTGCAGCGATTGATTTAGCAGAAGATAGAGAACAGTTCAGACAATTAATGGTGAAAATAGGAATAGCGGTTGCGCCAAGCCGAGTTGCGAATAGTTTTTTAGAAGGGAAAGAATTTGCACAGGTGATTGGATTTCCATTAGTAATTCGTCCATCATTTACCTTAGGTGGAACAGGTGGCGGATTTGTACATGATGCAAGTGAATTAGATGCTGCATTAGAAAAAGGATTAAAGGCCTCCCCTATACATGAAGTTTTGGTGGAAAAAGCAGTACTTGGATGGAAAGAATATGAATTAGAATTATTAAGAGATCAAGCAGACAATGTAGTTATTATATGTACCGTTGAAAACTTGGATCCAATGGGAGTGCATACCGGTGATTCAATCACAGTAGCGCCTGCAATGACTTTGAGTGATACATCGTTTCAGGACATGCGTAATAAAGCAATGTTGATGATGCGCAGTTTGGGAAATTTTGCTGGCGGATGTAATGTGCAGTTTGCACAAAATCCAGTAACAGAAGAATTGATTGCGGTTGAAATTAATCCACGCGTTTCACGTTCCTCTGCCTTAGCATCAAAAGCAACGGGTTACCCCATTGCAAAAATTGCAGCTAAGTTGGCGATTGGTTATAGATTGGATGAATTAAAAAATCAAATCACACAAACAACTTCTGCCTACTTTGAACCTGCTTTGGATTATGTAATTGTAAAAGTACCTCGTTGGAATTTTGACAAATTCAAAGGAGCAAATGATACCTTAGGTTTGCAAATGAAGAGTGTGGGTGAAGTAATGGCGATTGGAAGAAGCTTTACAGAAGCAATCCAAAAAGCTTGTCAAAGCTTAGAGAATGAAGCGATTGGTTTAGGTTATTATGGAAAAAGCTTGATGAAGAATGAGGAATTAATGGAGTATATTAAAGTACCCAAGTGGGATCGTATATTCAGAATCAAAGATGCTTTAATGCAAGGATCAACGGTTCGTTCTATTGTAGCCGCTACTGGTATTGATTCTTGGTTCTTATATCAAATACGTATCATCTGCAATATTGAAAAAGAATTAATGAACCACGATATTAA
>RFZW01000335.1 GCA_009920495.1 Chitinophagia bacterium | reverse complement strand
CAAGGTTTCCGCAATAGTTGGATATTTTGGATCTAAATAACCTTGGTAACTTCCTACTTGTATGGGTGCCGTTTCAGGGCTCACCATTTCACCCATACCAACTGTATGTGGAAACTGCCCAGTTAATAAGGACGCCCTTGTTGGGCAACATCTTGCATTATTATAAAAACTTCGAAGCTTAATTCCATTGGCTGCTATCTTATCCAAATTAGGCGTTTTTATTTCACTTCCGTAACATCCAATATCGGAATAACCCATATCATCCGCCATTATATAAATGATATTAGGTCGTTGGGGTATGGTATCATTGGCGATTGCGAATAGGGATACGAATAAAAAAATAAAAAGCAATAATTTACTTTTCATGAATGAATTAATTTTTAAGAAAATATTTTGATGACACATTATTGCGTAATTATTTTTTTATAAAAGCTGGATTATACTTACCTCTTTTTTTAAACCCTTCAAATGGACGCATCAAACCAAAACGAGGATAACTGTCAAAAATATCACCATTACCTAATAGTGTTGTTAAGGATTGATCAAGTTTGGTTTTTAACTGCGCTTTAATTTTATTTAAATTGGCTTGTTCTGAAAGATCATTTAAACAGAAGGGATCCTTTTGAATATCATATAATTCTTCCGATTTCCTTTTCTCAAATCCCATTTTGAAAAGCTTGGCATAATTTGTTTTATTCTTGATCATGAATGATTTTGTAGGTGAATCATCAATATCCTCATACCCTTCTAATATGGGTTTCATATCTGCCATCTTCTCTTTTAATACCACTTTATCCAACCCTGCTGGATCACCCGCTGGCCATCGATCTGTTTTAAAATTTTCAATATATAAATAGTTATTCGTACGTATTGCCCTAGCTGGATAACCAACATTATCAGGTCTTGCATGTGAGTGCCTTTCCCTCCCAGTTAAAATGAAAGACCTTGATGAGTCAATAAATCCTGATTTATTACTTGAAAATATGGGAAGCAATGATTTGCCAGAAATACCTTCAAAATGTTTTACACCTGCCATATCCAAAAATGTGGGTGCTAAATCAATTAAACTAACTAAGTCAT
>RFZW01000334.1 GCA_009920495.1 Chitinophagia bacterium | reverse complement strand
AGACACAATTTCTAAAAGTGGTGTACCTGCCCGATTAAGATCAATTCCTGTGCCATGTTCAACGACACCATGTGATGACTTACCAGCGTCTTCTTCTAACATCTCAATTTGCCATTGCGTTTCATAATGAATAGCTTGCTCAATAAACTTAAATGAATTTAAATTTTTGATTTCGCGACGTGTGCCTAATTTATCTGTGCCCTTTCGCTTCACGGAAACATTAATGTCGCATCGGAAACTTCCTTCTTGCATATTGCCATCGCAAATACCAATCCATTGGACGAGCTCATGTAATTTTTTTGCATACGCCACAGCTTCTAATGCTGAAGTCATATCAGGCTCAGACACAATTTCTAAAAGTGGTGTTCCTGCACGATTTAAATCAATCCCTGTACCATTTTCAACAGCGCCATGAGATGATTTGCCTGCGTCTTCCTCCAGATGCGCACGCGTAATACGTACTGTTTTTTTAATCTCGCCTACTTCAATTTCAAGCGACCCTTTGCCGACCACAGGTAATTCATATTGGCTAATTTGATAACCTTTAGGCAAATCTGAGTAAAAATAATTTTTACGCGCAAAAATAGATCTCGACGCTATGTCAGCATTAGTTGCCAATCCAAATTTAATAGCACATTGAACTGCCTCATAATTTAAAACTGGGAGTGTGCCTGGAAGTGCAATCGATAATAAGCACGCTTGTGTATTAGGTTCTGCTCCAAATGCAGTCGATGCACCTGAAAAAATTTTAGTTTTGGTTTGAAGTTGCACATGCGTTTCAATACCAATCACGACATCCCAGCTCATAAAAGCGCTCCTTCGGGCATAGCTTTATGCCAATCAGTCGTTTTTTGAAATTGATGCGCCACATTAAACATACGCGCTTCATCAAAATAATTACCAATAATTTGCAAACCTACTGGGAGTTTATTCACGAAGCCTGCAGGAATACTCATGCCTGGGAGTCCTGCAAGATTAGTCGCAATGGTATAAATATCTTGCAGATACATTGTGACTGGATCATCAATTTTTTCGTTTGCTTTAAAGGCGGTCGATGGCGCGGTAGGTCCCATGATCACGTCA
>RFZW01000333.1 GCA_009920495.1 Chitinophagia bacterium | reverse complement strand
AATTATTTATTTGATTTATGTTCCGCATTTAGCCCCTTAATAATATCCGAGGTGATATCATACGCCGTATCCTTGTAATACATTAAATCAGGGTTACTTGAAAATATATAAGCAAACTCCTTATTCTTATTATATTTTTCTAAAAATTGCTCAATTCTTTTTTTAACCTCTTGTAATCTTTTAAAACTTTCCTCTTGCAACTCTTGTGATAATTGTTGTTCCTTGTTGGTATAATTTTTTTCAAGCTGCGCTAATTCTTGCTGGCTACTAGCCACTTCCGCTTGCGATAAATAACGGCCATTTTTTTGAAGCGCTTGATATTTTTCTGCAAAGGCATTTTTCAAACCAGCTAATTGTTTCGCGTTTTCCATATCCTTCACTTGTAATGACGATTTCACCTCTTGAAAAAAGGCATAACTATTTTGAATAGAATCAATTTCAAAATAAGCCACTTTGGTTCCAGCACCATTTAATGCTGCTGACTTAATTGGAATATTAGCACTATTAAAATGCAATACATACAATACAATTACAGCGATTGCTAACACCCCATTGACTACCCAGTTGATTGACTTCATTATTCAATTTGTTTAATGTAATATACGGCAATTACTTATCGCCCTACCCTATAAAAATAAGAAAAAACGGAGGGATAAAAAATAAAAAAAGGTAGGAAATATCGCTACTTCCTACCTTTTTACAAAAATCTATACTACCTATTATTCCTCTTCGTCAAAGCTCATCGCTTCACGTGCAGTGGCTAATACTTCATACTCTTCCTTGCTACCTACGATCAATTTCTCGAATTCTTTTTGACCAGTACCTGCAGGGATAAGATGACCTGTAATTACGTTTTCTTTTAAGCCTAACATTAAGTCCACTTTACCTTGTATTGCCGCTTGGCTTAATACCTTGGTCGTTTCTTGGAATGATGCAGCAGAAATCCAGCTTTGAACACCCAAAGATGCTTTTGTAATACCTAATAATACTGGACGCGCTGTTGCAGGTTTTGCATCACGCACTTCTACTACTTTTTTATCTGCACGACGTAAAATTGAATTTTCTTCTCTCAATTCACGTAAAGTAACTATTTG
>RFZW01000332.1 GCA_009920495.1 Chitinophagia bacterium | reverse complement strand
TGGATATGCAATTTTTCCAGACTATAATACTTTGTTCAAAGAATCAAATGAACAAAATGATGAGATGATTTTTTCAATTCAGAATACGGGAATTAATGGTCTTGGATCAACTACACAATTTTTCTGTGGCACTAGATCTTCCTTTGGTTCATGCTGGAATACCTATTTAGTATCACCCAAAGTGGTTGATTTATTTGAAAATACAGATGGAAGTAAATTTAGTTGGGATGGCATTATCCCAGGATTTAGTACAATGACTCCTCAAGCGCGACAAATTTATTTTATGCGCGACAATTTGACTGCGACTGAGCTTACAGCAAGATCTAAATTAGGGGCAGATGTTACTAAATATCTTGCAACTGGAAATGAAACTAGATTAATGAAGGCGTATACCAATAGAGACCCAAGATTAAATGCCTCTGTAATCATTCCGTATACTTCGTATAATGGTATCATTGGAACTGCTGCTGCTCCTGTATATAGTAGGTTCCCTTTTAGAAGTGACGTATCGGGTGGTGATTTGAGAACAGATACACAAGCTGAATTTTATTACTTGCATCGTAAATTTGTTTACGAAGGAAGTACTGAGTTATTAAATAGATCATTCGGGCCTATTGATTTTCCACTTATTAGATATGCTGATGTTTTATTAATGTGGGCTGAAGCGTTAAATGAAATTGGTGATGTAGCAGGTGCACTGAGTAAGGTGAATGAGGTGAGGGCTAGAGTTAAAATGCCAGCTTTACAACAAACAGATGCAACTAAACCAACCCATGTAATAAGTCAAACAGCTGCTAGGGATCGGATACGTGATGAGCGTCGTTATGAATTCATAAATGAAGGTGTAAATTATTTTGATGAGATTAGATGGAGAACATGGAAAACCAGCGTATTCACTAATAATGGTTTACAAAGTGTTTGGGGACAGAGAAATACAACCTATACATGGGGCGGTGATCATTTTTACGTTTGGCCAATCCCACAGTCCGAAATTCAGATTAATAATAAACTAACTCAAAATCCAGGATGGCCAAATTAGTTTTTATTTTAGATTAAATTAGATATTTTAGCAAGTAGAATAAAGTAAGAGCCTTTTAAAAGGCTC
>RFZW01000331.1 GCA_009920495.1 Chitinophagia bacterium | reverse complement strand
ATGGCCCCTTGATCTGCCCCGATATGGAAATTCTGATACCACGCCAGAACGCCGTCGACGCCGTATTCCGAAGAACTCCAATAGTAGTCATCCGCAAAACCACCAATTACATCTCTATTTATGCGTAATTTATTCAACTCGTCTTTACTTGGTAAATACCAATCTGTATATCCTCCCCCTGTATAAGCTCTCGCCAATCCTGCTGCATAACTAGTGGCTGTTTCCCCTTGACTTGCAATAATGGCATTTGTATTGGATAACCCAGTTCCTATTACAGTTCCTGTTGCTCCTGTGGTTGTATAAGTACCATTATTATTATACCACTGTATGTAATTATACCACCTAATTCCTGAACTTTGATCTGATGTTGCTGCAATAAGGCCTTTTTGAATTGTTGCATCATACCCTGGGTCTCCTGCTTGTAAAATATAAGCAACTTTACCTCCTTGATAAACGTCACCAATAGAAAGTAATTTATTATTTGTTGTCCAAGTTAAAGTTCCACTGCCTGTTGAAGTTAATATTTGACCAGCAGTCCCAGCTGCTGTTAATCCTGTTCCTCCATGTGCTACATCTATGGTTGTTGCGCTCCATACACCACTAGTGATAGTTCCAACAGTATTTAAATTTGATAAGGAAGTTAATGTTGTATTACTTGTCGCAGTTATGTTTCCCGCAGTTGTTGCTGTTGTGGAAGTAGCAGCATTACCGGTTATACTTCCTGCTATTGGATTGGTTACCGTTAAGTTAGCTAATGTACCAACACTCGTTAAACTAGAACCTGTTACTGTTGAATTTAATGTAGTACCTGTTAAAGTTCCTGCATCAGCTGTTGAAGTAATTGTTATATCTCCACTACCATCAAAAGCTACTCCATTAATATTTCTTGCTGTAGATAATTTTGTTGCAGTAGCTGCATTACCTGTAATATTTGTTTGATCGCCGGTGTTCGATCCGCTTAGTGTTGTAATACCTAATTTAGATTTTATGGAGCTTGTAGTTTCATCTCCTGTATTTATGCCACTTGTATTTGAAATGACTCCGGCTTGAGCATCTGTTACATAATTTCTATCTGTACTAGGTGCAATGTCTGCAGTAGTTGCATCTGC
>RFZW01000034.1 GCA_009920495.1 Chitinophagia bacterium | reverse complement strand
TTAGTCAAGATTTTAAACATTTTTTATGCAAGAGGCGTATATCGTAGCAGGTTTTAGGACTGCAGTAACTAAAAGTAAAAAAGGGGGCTTTCGTTTTATGCGCTCCGATGAATTAGCCATTGAGGTGATTAAGGGTTTAATGAAAACATTACCATCGGTTGATCCAAAATTAGTGGATGATGTAATTGTTGGAAATGCAGTACCGGAAGCGGAGCAAGGATTACAATTTGGTCGCATCATTGCAGCAAAAGCATTAGGTATTGAAGTACCCGGTATCACTATTAATAGATATTGTGCAAGTGGTTTAGAAAGTATTGCGATGGCGACAGCGAAGATTAGAACAGGCATGGCAGATTGCATAATTGCAGGTGGTACAGAATCTATGTCCATGGTCCCAACTGCAGGCTGGAAAACAGTTCCAGCGTATTCAATCACGGTGGATGAACCTGATTATTATTTATCTATGGGATTGACTGCGGAAGCGGTTGCGAATGAATATAAAATTTCAAGAGAAGACCAAGATGCATTTGCATTAGCATCACATCAAAAAGCAAAGCAAGCCATTGATAATGGTTATTTCAAAAAAGGAATTCTACCTATTGAAATAAATGAAACGTATATCAATGAAAAAAATAAACGTTCCACAAGATCTTATATCGTAGATACAGATGAAGGCGTAAGAGCGGACACAACGATTGAAGCATTGGGTAAATTAAAACCAGCATTTGCATTAAAAGGTTCTGTTACTGCTGGTAACTCTTCTCAAACAAGTGATGGTTCCAGCTTTGTTATGGTCATGAGTGAAAAGATGATGAATTCCTTGGGATTGAAACCCATTGGACGTTTGGTGAATTGTGCTTCGGCTGGGGTTCATCCGAGAATTATGGGTATTGGACCTATTGCAGCTGTACCAAAAGTATTGAAACAAGCAGGTATGAATTTGGATCAAATTGATCTTTTTGAATTAAATGAAGCCTTTGCTTCACAATCTTTGGCAGTGATTCGTGAACTGGGTTTAGATATCAATAAGGTGAATATTAATGGAGGTGCCATTGCCTTAGGCCATCCATTGGGATGTACCGGCAGTAAACTTACTGTACAGATAATCAATGACTTAGAGCGACTTAATCAAAAATATGGTATTGTAACAGCCTGTGTGGGCGGCGGTCAGGGCATAGCGGGAATCATTGAAAGATTATAGATTTGAGGCCCATTTTCCATTTGTCCTTTTTTTGCGGTTTTTTGCCTAAAAATTAATAGTTTAGGTACTTCGTTCATTGTCAAATAAGCAAATTTATAACTATGCGTATATCTATCTTAGGAAGCATTGTGTTAGCAAGTGTTATGTTAACGACATCTGTGTCTGCACAAAAATCAAAAAAAGCCGCCCCAGTTGTGGCTGCATCCACACCAAAAGTGGACATTAATAAAGTATTTAAAAACTGGAAGCCGCGTAACGTAGGCCCTGCTTCTATGAGTGGTCGTGTTACCTCCATTGATGTAGAAGTGGCAAATCCAAATAATATTTGGATAGGAGCTGCATCCGGCGGTGTTTGGAAAACAAATAATAGTGGTGTGAGTTGGACACCTGTTTTTGATGAACAGCCTATTTTAAATATTGGTGCTGTAGCAATGCAACAAAGTAATCCAAGTGTGGTATGGGTTGGAACTGGTGAAGGAAACCCAAGAAACTCAATCAGCATTGGAGAAGGTATTTATAAAACTTTAGATGCTGGTAAAACATGGAAAAGAATGGGACTAGAACAAACTAGAAATATTCACCGTGTGATTATTGATCCTACCAATCCAAATGTAGTTTATGCAGGAGCCATCGGAAACCCTTATGGACAAAGCAAAAACAGAGGTGTTTATAAAACAACAGATGGTGGAGAAACTTGGAATCAAATATTATATACCAATGATACTTCAGGGGTGGGTGATATGATTATGGATCCAAAAAATCCCAATAAATTATTAGTTGCTATGTGGCATCACTATCGTAATCCGTATCATTTAGAAAGTGGGGGAAAAGGAAGTGGTATTTATATGACTATTGATGGTGGAAAAAATTTCACAAAATTGGGTAAAGAAAATGGATTGCCTGATGGTAATTTAGGTCGTGTGGGTATTGCGATTAGCAAATCAAATCCGAACAGAGTTTACGCTTTGGTGGAATCAACTAAAAGTGGTTTGTACAAGAGTGATGATGGTGGTTATAATTTCACTTTAGTAAATTCACAAAAAACAATCGTGGACAATCGTCCATTTTATTTTCAAGATATTATAGCTGATCCTTTAAATGAAAATACACTTTGGTACATTAGCCAAACAGTAATGAAAAGTATTGATGCCGGTAAGAATTTTGAAACTATTATACCTTACAGTGGCATACATCCAGATCACCACGCATTTTGGATTCATCCAACGGATAATAAATTTATGGTTGATGGTAATGATGGCGGTATTGGTATTACAAGAGATGGTGGAAAAACTTGGATGTTTGATGAAAAAATTCCAGTAGGTCAATTCTATCATGTGAATGTTGACAATGAAACACCGTATCATATTATGGGTGGCATGCAGGACAATGGTTCATGGAGAGGCCCTGCGTATACCTATGTAAGAGGAGGAATCAAAAACTTTTTTTGGGATAATTTATGGGGTGGAGATGGCTTTGATGTAATGCCTGATCCTGAAGACGCCAATTGGGTATATGCAATGAGTCAAGGTGGTTCCGTTGGAAGATATAATACTGCCACTGGAGAACAAACTTCCATTCAACCACCATCGCCTGATGCAAAAACATTGATGCGTTTTAACTGGAATGCTGCTATTGCACAGGATCCATTTGATAAAAAAACAATTTATTTCGGGTCTCAATTTTTGCACAAAAGCACCAATAAAGGAGCTGCTTGGAAACTTATTTCACCGGATTTGACGACCAATGATAGTGCTAAAATTGATCAAACAAATAATGGCGGATTAAGTATTGATATTACTGGCGCTGAAAATCATTGTACAATCATTGCTATTGCACCTTCAAGTGTGCAAAAGGATTTAATATGGATTGGCACAGATGATGGCAACGTTCAATTCACCTCGAATGGTGGTACTACTTGGAATAATGTTACTGCGAATATCACAGGACTTCCGAAAGGCGCTTGGATTCCTCAAATACGCACCTCGACTTATAATGCGAATGAAGTATTTGTGGTTGCAAATAATTACAGACAAGGTGATTTTGCGCCTTATGTTTTCAGAACAACGGATCAAGGAAAAACTTGGACCAATATTTTAAGTGCTGCAAAAGTGACTGGTTATGCATTGTCAGTAATACAGGATATTGTAGAGCCTAATTTATTTTTTGTAGGAACAGAGCAAGGGATGTACGTGAGTTTGGATAATGCAGAAACTTTCCAACAATGGAAAAATGGATATCCTTCGGTATCCACTTACGATTTTGCAATTCAAGAAAGAGAAGCCGATTTAGCGATTGCGACATTTGGTCGTGCCATGTGGGTGTTGGATGACATTCGTCCATTAAGAAAATTAGCAAAAAATAAAGGAGAAGTAACTGACTTCTTTATATCTGCACCACCATCAAGCATCAATGCTACATTTAAAAATTCATCTTATGAGTGGAGCACTTGGGGAATGTATGATGGCGAAAATAGACCAGGTGGTTATCCTATTTCCGTTTATTTAATTGACTCTTTGAAAAGAGTTAAAGTTCAAATTAAAGATGCAAATGATAAAGATATTCGGAACTTAACTTTTAGAGTAGATAGTGGCTTAACAAAAAATTATTGGGGCTATGAGCAAAAAGGAAAGCGTGGTGCCGGTATGCCTAAGATGGGCGGCGCTGGTGGCTTTGGTGGTGGTCGTCGTATGATGATGGGGCCGCAAGTTGAAAATAATGAGGACAGAGAATATCGCGGTAGAGCGGTATTGGCAGGTAAATACAAAGTAATCGTAACCGCCAACAACAAAAAGGATTCAATTTGGTTGGAAGTGAAGGATGATGAGAGGGTTACTAATAAAACGGAGATTGTAAAAAAGCAAGATGAATTAATGGCTAAGTTCCAACCAAGTGTTGATAAATTAAACACTGTATTGGATCAGTTGGATGAAGTTGATGCTTTATTATTACAATTGACAGCGGAATGGAAAGATAAAAAAGAAAGAGGCTTGGATACATTGAATAAAACGCATAAAAAAGTAACTGCAAGTGCGAAAAATTTACGTGAGTTTATTTCAGGTAAGAAGCAAGAAAAACAAGGTTACGGAACCGTGGATGTCATTACGCCAATGTCAACCATAAGTGCTGCAACGATGTTAATTGTTAGAAAAAACACCATGCCTGGTGAACAAGAAGAACAAAAGTTAAAAGATGCTGAAGCTGCAATTCAAACTGTAGTTGAAAAAGCAAATGCGTTCTTTGCCAATGAATGGGCTGCTTTCCGAAAATTAGTGGAGGCAACCCCAATTAAAAAATTCAAAGATTACGAAGTCATTAAATAATTTTTATTAACGACCCCTTCCCAAACAGGAGGGGGTCGTTTTTTTATTCCCTATTTATTTTAATAATTACACATGAAAAAAATATTTTTATTCGCGACATTGACTACTTGTTTGTTTAGCAGCATAGTCGTTTTAGCACAAAAGAAAAAAGTAGCGCCAGTAGCAGCTGCGCCGCAATTAAGTTTAGCAAAGGATGCAATTATTAAGCAACAATCCTTTCGTTTATTAGGACCCTTCAGGGGTGGAAGGGCAGCAGCAGGTGTTGGTTCCTATTCGGATGTCAATACATTTTATATGGGTGCCACCGGTGGGGGTGTTTGGAAATCGATGGATGCAGGGAATAACTGGAAAAATATTTCTGATGGTTATTTTGGTGGCACTATTGGTGCCATAGCATTAGCGCCTTCCAATGAATCTGTCATATACGTGGGAGAAGGGGAGAACTCAATGAGAGGTAATGTGAGTGAAGGATTGGATGGCATGTGGAAATCAACGGATGATGGAAGAACCTGGAAAAATATTGGATTAAAGGAGGCAAGACATATTGTACGACTCATTGTGCACCCTAAAAATCCAGATATTGTTTGGGCGGCAGTAATGGGTCATTTATTTGGACCTCACGAAACTAGAGGGGTATTTAAAAGTATCGATGGTGGCCAAACATGGAAAAAAGTATTGTATGTGAATCCGCAAACTGGTGCAAGTGATTTAATTATAGATCCTACAAATCCTGAAATTTTATACGCAGGTACATGGCAATTAATTCGCACACCTTATAGTTTAGAAAGTGGCGGCGAAGGTTCTGGTTTATACAAAAGTACCGATGGCGGTGAAACTTGGAATTCTATTAAAACCAACAAAGGATTTCCAAAAGGGGTATGGGGTATTACCGGCATAGCTGTAGCAAAATCAAATCCAGATAAGTTGTATGCAATCATTGAAAATGCAAAGGGGGGGTTATATATGTCGGAGAATGCAGGTAAAACTTGGGAATTAATTAATAGTGATAATAATATTCGTCAAAGAGCTTGGTATTATACTAAAGTTTTTGTGGATCCAGCAGATGAAAATAAAGTGTATTGCCCCAATGTCAACTTTATGATGTCAAGTGATGGTGGACGAACTTTTGTAGCAGGAAGAACACCGCATGGTGATCATCATGATTTATGGATTGATCCTAAAAATGGGAAGCGCATGATTGTTGCTGATGATGGCGGTGCGCAAGTAAGTTTAGATGGTGCAAAAAACTGGAGTACAGTAATGAATCAACCTACAGTGCAAGTATATCGTTTAAGTACGGATAATCATTTCCCTTATCGCGTATTAGGTGCGCAACAAGATAATTCTGCTTTCAGAATTTTATCAAGTACTTATGGCGCTTATATTGGAGAAAATGATTTTGATGTAACGGCTGGTGGCGAGAGTGGCTATATTGTTGCTGATCCCACGAATAGTGATATTGTATATGGTGGATCTTATGGTGGTTTAATTACAAGATATGATCATAAAACTGGCGAGAACAGAGTGATTAATGTATGGCCTGACAATCCAATGGGAGCAGGTGCAGAAGCTATGAAGTATCGTTTCCAATGGAATCATCCAATTTTCTTTTCACCGCACAACCCTAAAAAATTGTACACGGCAGGTAATCATTTATTTTCTACCGAAAATGAAGGTGCAAGTTGGAATATGTTATCACCTGACTTAACAACCAATGACAAGAGCCGTCAAAAAAGTTCAGGGGGTCCCATCACACAGGACAATACCAGTGTAGAATATTATTGTACCATTTTTACTGCTGCTGAATCGCCATTGGAAAAAGATTTGTTATGGACAGGAAGTGATGATGGTATCATTAATGTAAGTAAGGATGGCGGAAAAAATTGGAAAAATGTAACACCGAAGGATATTCCACAATGGATGATGTGGAACCGTGTTGAAGTAGATCCTATCAGAAAAGGAACTGCTTATTTTGCTGGAACACGTTATAAGTTAGATGACTTTGCACCTTACTTATATGTAACACATGATTATGGGGAAACCTGGGAAAAAATTACCAATGGTATTGATCCAATGCATTTCACAAGAGCTATTGTTGCTAGTCCTCGCAAAGCTGGTGTATTATTTGCTGGAACAGAATATGGATTATATATATCAATTAATGATGGAAAAAATTGGGAACCCTTCCAATTAAATTTACCAAAAACGCCAATAACAGATTTATTAATCCGTGATCATAATTTAATTGTGGGTACGCAAGGCCGCAGCATTTATATTTTAGATGACTTAAGATTCATCGAAAATTACGAAGCTTCAAATGCAACTGCAAACAAAGTGTTTCCAATTGCAAAAACATATCGGGTACCACCGCAAATGGGAGGTAGACGTGGTCGCGGTATGATCGCAAGTGTTCCGAATAATGTGGGTGCCAACCCACCTAAAGGCGTGGTGATTAATTATTGGAAAGCGAATACTTCTGATTCAACAAGAGTTATGATAAGTATATTAAATGATCAAAAAAAGGTCATCAGAACATTTAATCAAAATGAGGTAGGCGGACCAAGTACGGAAGCTGGATTCCAAAATTTTGTTTGGAATATGTACCATAAAGAAATTGAAAAGCCGGAGGAAGGTTTGATTCTTTGGAATGGGGCAACCAGTCCAGTATTAGCTGCACCAGGCAACTATTTTGCTAAAGTGATTATTGATAATGATACGACTGAATTGCCTTTTGAAATTGTAGCAGATCCAAATTACAAAGTAAGTAATGCTGATTTAAAAGCGCAGGAACAATTTTTATTGTCTGTAGCGGATAATTTTAGTGCCATTATGAAAACATTAAAAGGCATTAAAGAAATCAGAACTCAAATTCAAACAATACAAAAGAAAACCAGGGATACCAGCTTCCAAAAGCAGTCCAATACAATTTTGGCTAGCCTTAAGACGATTGAGGAAGCCTTGCATCAAACCAAAGCGAAGAGCGGACAGGATGTATTAAATTTCCCAATTCGTTTGGATGATAAAATTGCAGGGGTATTTGGATCTGCATCATCAGGTTACACAGCGCCTACCAAGCAAGTGCAGGAAACCTTTGTGGATTTAAAAGCGCAAGTAGATGTGCAATTGAAACTGTATGATAATTTGAAAAAAGAAGGAATTAAGGCTTTAAACGAAGCCGTACATAAATTAGGAATTCCAGTGATTGGTAATTAATAAATTATAATGATGATACAAAAAAGCGTCCCGATTTCTCGGGACGCTTTTTTGTTGGTCGTATTTTGGTCCTTTTTTATACCTGATTGCTTCAATGTATCTAGTTACAAGTGGGCTCAAAAAATCAGGTTATTCAAAATCAGTATACAATAAATATTTTTTACGCATTGTTTTAAATGCTGTTAATCGGGGTTCCCAACTTTTACGAATCTCCCCTTCTGAAGTGCCTGCAATTAATTGCTGCATTAATGTTGCATTGCCTGCAAGCTTGTTAAAAAAGTAAGCTGTGGGTTCGCCCGATTTAGGACGAATAAAAAAGGAATCCTTTTGCGGGAAGCTTTTATAAATTTCAATGATGAGTGCGATGTCAATTTTATTTTTTGGCGGCGTAGTTTTTGATAAATCCCAGCCATAACATTTTTGTCCATATAATTTCGAACTCATTGCGCCTACACGAGGGGCTGGGGTAAAGCTGAATGTTTGACTCGTAATACTTGGGTGTCCAATATTTGCAAATGCATTTGGGGTACCTCGGCCTTCACTTAACACAGTGCCTTCGATTAAGCAGGTAGTGGGATACCAATAAATGGAATTCATACTTGCCAAGTTTGGGGAGGGCGCTACATCCACGGTATACATGGATTTATGCGTATAGTTTTTATTTTGAATAATTGTAAGGGATAAGTTGGTTTTACCATCCACTACTTTCAACCAATTTTCTCCTTTTAATAATTGCGCATATTCGCCCATGGTTAAACCGTACACAGATGGAATGGCGTTTTTACCTACACCACTTGAATAAGGCGCTTCCAAAACAGGACCATCCACAAAATGTCCATTGGGGTTGGGGCGATCTAAAATAACTACGGGCTTATTATTCGCCATGGCCGCTTCCATATAATATTGTAAGGAGTTGATATACGTATAAAAACGAGTACCTACATCTTGTACATCAAATAACATGATATCTACATCCGATAAATCATTAGCATCGGGCGCACTTTTTTTACCATACAAGGAAACAATTTTAATACCTGTTTTTGGATCTATTTCATCAGATACCTTTTCGCCTGCATCAGCCGTCCCTCTTAATCCATGCTCGGGGGTGAATATTTTTTGTATTTGAATACCCGCAGCCTTTAATGTATCAATTAAATGTTTGCCATTGATGGTAGCAGTTTGATTGGTAAATAAACTAACCCTTTTGCCTTTTAATAAGGGAAAGTATTTTTCCGTTTGGTAAGCACCTGGTAAGATGGGCTTAGTTTTTTGTGCAGTTACGACCAATGAACTCGCAAGCAATAGGATGCTTACAAATAGACAGCTAATTTTTTTCATATTAAATAGTATCGTTGAAAACACAATTTAGTATAAAAACAAAAGCAGTGATGTGTTTTTTGATTAACTCAGGTATTTGCCTACAATCGGCATACGACGACCTACGCCAAAGGCTTTTGGTGAAATACGAATGATGGGGCAGAACTGATTTCTTTTGTATTCATTATTATTGATCATCTTAAGTGTTCTATCCACCAGTGCATTGTCAAAACCTAATGCTTTTATGTCATTGGGGTTGGCGCGTCTTTCAATATATTGGTAAAGTATTTGATCCAAAACCGCATAATCAGGTAAGCTATCGCTGTCCTTTTGATTCGGCCTTAGTTCTGCACTAGGCGCTTTGGTAATAATATTCGTTGGTATAATTTCTTGATGACGGTTAATGTATTTGGCAAGTTCATACACTTGCAATTTATAGCAATCACCTAATACCCCTAAGCCACCCGCCATATCACCATACAAGGTACCATAACCGGTGGCTAGTTCACTTTTATTAGAAGTGTTTAATAAAATGTAGCCAAACTTATTAGCAATGGCCATTAATATATTACCCCTTGACCTGCTTTGTATATTTTCTTCGGCCAATGAAAAGGGCAGGTCCTTAAATAATGGTTTTAAGGTGGTAAGGAATTCCTCATATACTTCCTTGATGGGAATAATATCATATTTGTTATCCAAAGGATCCAATAATCGCTTTGGTGAATCCCATTTTATTAAAATAATCCTTTACGCCTAACACTAAAGCTTGATACACTTGTTCAATATTTAATGTGGGGATTAATGTGATTGGATTAAATTCTTTGTTTGGTAGACGATTGGCGGGCTCCAAAATAGGTGCGTTAATAGTGCCATCTGCATTGCATTCAAAAGTGGCTAATGCGGATTCAAACATGGGGAGGGCGCCACATAAATTTGCATCTTTATCAAACACCAATGAACTACCATCAAAAACAATTTCTGTTTGGCTTCCTATTGCATTACAATAAAATAAAGGAATTTTATATTTTAATACATTTGATTTAATCGTCGCTTTGCGATCTTCATCATGCGTGTAATCAAAAGGAGAGGCACTAAGATTGAGTAAAATATTAGGCGACTGGCCCATCATTTTATCCATAGGACAAATTCGGTACAATGGATTATCGCCCAAATTCCAAATATCCTCACAAATAGTAATCGCTAATTTTTGTCCTTTAAATTCGACAACCTTCCATTCGTCTGCAGGTTCAAAATATCTATTTTCATCAAAAACGTCGTAAGTAGGTAATAATGTTTTGTGAATTTCAGCGACCACTTTTTGTTCATACAAGAAAAAGGCTGCGTTGTATAAATCCTTTCCTTTTTTATTTGGGTTGCGTGCTGGACTTCCAATTAAAACCCCAATGGTATCGGCCGCTTGTTTGATTGCATCAATGCTCTGATAGCACTTATTAATAAAATCTTCAAATTCAACAAAGTCCCTTGCAGGATATCCGCAAACACTCATTTCACTAAACAATATCAAATCAGCACCTTGATTTTTTGCGGTTTCAATAGCGCTTAAAATCTTTTCGGTGTTTTGCTCAAAATTTCCAATATGATAGTTCTGTTGTGCAATGCAAATCTTCATGGGGCAAAGGTCGGTTTTTAACAGAAATAACCTCGCTTTTTTTGTACTTTCGAGGATGCGTTTCACGATTTTTATCTTATTTATCCTAATTATTGGCAGCAGTTCCTGTGGGCGAATGCAAAATAACCCTGCGCAAAATGCCCCGGAAATAATTTTGCCTATGGAAAGGCTGGATCAGGTATTATTTAAAATGGACACCACCCATATTAAGGACAGCCTATTGGCAAGGAATAATCGGTATCCATTTATAAGTGAAGTACTGTTGAAGCAAATGTTGGCAATTGATTCTGGCGATAGTGAATCAGGGTTGCTTTCATTTTTAAATGCATATCGACCCATTTATTCAGCAGTGCAAAAATTAAATTCACCTGCAACAGCGCACCCGCAATTACAAACACTTTTTAAAAATGTACACTATTATTTTCCAGCCTATAACCTGCCTAAAAAAATAATTTATTTTATTGGACCATTGGACGGTTTTGGAAACGCAATTGGTTCGAATTATATGGCTATTGGATTGCAAATGTTTTTGGGTGATACTTCTTCTTGGTATCAATCTGAACAGATTCAAAAATACTTTCCACCTTATATAAGTCGCAATTTTACACCCCGCTTTATTCCCATTACTGCTGCAAAAAACTTAGTACAGGATATAGCACCAAATAGTAATTTAACACGCGGCTTAATTATTGAAATGATTGAAATGGGGAAAAGGCAATACATCTTAAAAAAAATATTACCTGAATCAGATGATGCTGATTTGTTTGGATATAGTGCAGCGCAATATGCCGCTACCATGAACGCAGAACAGAATATTTGGAACTACTTACTAAAAATGAATTTGGTTTACTCCAAGGACCCTAAAGTGACATCACAACTATTAAGTGAAGGGCCCTTTAGTATTTATTTTGGCAATGATATACCTGGGAATGTAGGGGTATTTATAGGCGCCCAAATAATAAATTCTTGGATGAAGCAACAATCTGAACAAGATCAGTCCAATTTAATAGCGTTGTTGCAAATGCCCGCAGAAAAAATATTTGCTGAAAGCAAATACAAACCTTAATAAAAATTAGAGAAAGCGATTTAACTAACTAGTTAAGTTTGACAGGGGCCACCATCTTAAATGAGGGGATATTTACATGTATAAGATCCTTGCTATCGATGTTCTCCATGGTATAGTGTCCTTGCATTTTACCTAATTCACTTTTTAAATGACAACCACTTACATATTGATAATTTTGACCTGGCATGATTAAAGGTTGTACGCCAACCACGCCTTCGCCTTCTACCACACGAAATTCACTATTGCTATCATATACTTCCCAATAGCGCTTTAATAATTTTACAGGAAATGAATTATGATTTTCGATAGTGATACGGTAGGCAAACATGTACTCATTTTGCAAAGGATTACTATAATCTTTTTGGTAAAAAGTTTCGATACTTACCTCTATGCCTTCTGAAATTTTAGAGACCATAATATGTCATTTCCTCAATTACCCTGCAGAGAATACTGCGTAGTAAAAATAGCATAAAATGGGCCTGATTTTACAAAATAGGAAGCAATTTTTTTTCAAACAACAGCTAAGTCGCGTAACTTTGCGCCAGCGAATCAGTTAGAGGGGTTTTTGCCTATAATTTCGCCTTAAAATCCAAATCAAATGAAAATAGCTGTTGCAAAAGGGGATGGAATTGGACCAGAAATAATGGAAGCGGTTATTGCTATTTTTAATGCCGCAAAAGTGCCCATGGAATATGAGATGGTGGACATGGGTAAATGGGTTTTTGACAAAGGATTTAGTAATGGAATGACCCCAGAAGCGAAGCAAACTATTGAAGATTTAGGCATATTATTTAAAGGACCCATGGAAACGCCCAAGGGAAAGGGTGTAAAAAGTGTAAATGTAACAGCACGCAAAACTTGGAATACTTATGCGAACGACCGAAAATTTCAAACATTAAGTGGGGTAGATACCGTTTTTAGTAAAGCAGGCATTCCGATTGACCTAACGATTGTAAGAGAAAATATTGAGGATACCTATGGTGGTATTGAACATATGCTAACGCAAGATGTTGCGTTGGGCCGCAGATTTATAACGCGTCCGGGTAGTGAGCAAGTAATTCGTTATGCGTTTGAAATGGCCAAGAAAAAAGGCGCACGTCGTATTACTTGTGGGCATAAGGCCAATATTATGAAATTAACAGATGGCTTATTCCTTGAAGTTTTTAAAGAAGTTGCCAAAGAATATCCTGAATTGAATTCGGATGATGTGATTGTGGATGACTTATGTATGAAATTAGTAAGTCGCCCTGATTTGTTTGATGTAATTGTTTTAACCAATTTGCAAGGAGATATTGTAAGTGATTTATGTGCTGGATTGGTTGGTGGACTTGGTTTTGCGCCTTCTGCAAATATCGGAGATCATATTTCAATTTTTGAAGCTGTACATGGTACCGCACCAGATATTGCCGGAAAAAATATTGCCAATCCTACTTCCTTATTATTAAGTGGATTAAGTATGCTTCGTCATTTAGGATTAATGGAGCAAGCAGTGGTGATTGAAAATGCTTTATTATATACATTGGAATCGGGCGTTCATACAGGAGATTTTGGCGATAAAAATATCCCTTCCGTAAACACCACTGTATTTGCGCAAGCAATTATTGATAATTTTGGTAAACAACCCAAGCACAATCCCAAACCCTTCTTGCCTAATTTTTATGTAACACCTACCAATTTTAAATTGGAACATAATCCAATGTTGCAAAGTGATTTAAGAGATCAACATAAAATTGTTGGGGTTGATTTTTTTATTGAAAGTTCAGATCAGCCAAAAATCATTGCGGACAAATGTTTAACACATGCTAGTGAAACTTTGACTTTGGTCACCATTACCAATCGAGGTACGCAGGTATGGCCTTCAGGTTCGGTTTTTACTAATTTGGTGAATCAATTTTATTGTCGTTTTGAAACGGTGAATGAGGCGCCACTATCACAGGATCAGGTGATTGATTTGTACCGATCTTTGGCCAAGGATTTCAAAATTTGTTCCCTAGAAGTACTTAATATGTGGGCCGATAAAAAAGCGTATAGTTTGGCCCAAGGCCAGTAGTTAGATAAGATTTAAAGCTTTCGGCTTTAAATTGCTTGTTTTTACTATAAATTTCCCTTTTCAGGCTTGAAAAAAACCATTTTTAGTGTAATTTCACCACTCATTTACAAAATAGTCTTTTACCTATGGCTGAAGTAATCTTAATGCCCCGTTTGAGTGATACAATGACTGAAGGAGTTATTGCTGCCTGGCATAAAAAAGTGGGGGATACTGTTAAAAAAGGAGATTTATTAGCCGAAATTGAAACGGATAAAGCAACCATGGAATTGGAAAGCTATCAACAAGGTGTTTTATTACATGTAGGCACACCACGTGGTGGCAAATTACAAGTCAATGATTTATTGGCAATTATTGGAACTGCAGGAGAAGATGTTTCTGCATTAGTCGCACAAAATACCAATTCAGTTTCTGAAACAAAAGCAGCGCCTGAAAATACAAAAGTTGAAACACCTGCTGCTCCTGTAGTAGCAAGCGCGGATACTATTGATTTCAGTAAGATGGAGGAAGTGGTTCTAATGCCGCGCTTAAGTGATACAATGACGGAGGGGGTGATTGCGGGATGGCAGAAAAAAGTGGGTGATTCCGTTAAGAAAGGAGAAATTTTAGCTGATATTGAAACGGATAAGGCAACCATGGAATTAGAATCCTATAAAGATGGGATTTTATTATACCAAGGAGCACAAGCAGGAGAGAAAATTTTAGTGAATCAATTGTTGTGTATCATCGGCCAACCAGGTTTAGATATTGATGCGATTGTGAAATCAGTAAAAACTTCATCAGATAGTCCTGCGGCTGTGGCACCAATTGCACAAGAATCAAAAACAGCACTAGCACCAACTGCAGCGCCTATAGTAGTAGCACCAGTTGCCCCAGCGGCCTCGGTGGTAAATGAAGGAAGAATTTTCGCTTCACCACTCGCTAAAAAAATAGCCAAAGAAAAAGGGGTGGATTTAAAATATGTAAAAGGGTCAGGGGAACATGGAAGAATTACTAAAACTGATTTAGACAACTATACACCAGCAAGTGCAAACACTTATGCAGCATCAGCGCCTATTGGGCAAGTAAGTTTTGAAGATACACCAGTATCACAAATGCGTAAAGTAATTGCGAAGCGTTTAAGCGAAAGTTTATTTACTGCACCTCATTTTTATTTGACGATGAAAATAAATATGGATGCGGTAGTTGAAGCACGTGCAATGGTCAATGAAACTTCTCCAGTTAAAATAAGTTTTAATGATTTTATCGTTAAAGCTGTAGCACTTTCATTAAAACAACATCCTAAAGTAAACAGCAGTTGGTTGGGTGATGTAATTCGCACCAATCATCATGTAAATATTGGTATTGCAGTAGCAGTGGAAGAAGGATTGTTGGTTCCTGTACTTCGTTTTGCAGATGGCTTAAGTTTATCGCAAATCAGTGTTTCTGTTAAGGAGTTCGCGAAAAAAGCAAAAGATAAAAAATTACAACCAGCCGATTGGGAAGGAAGCACTTTCACTATTTCTAACTTAGGCATGTTTGGTATAGATCAATTTACGGCGATCATTAATCCCCCAGACGCTTGTATATTAGCGGTTGGTGGTATTGCGCAAGAACCTATTGTAAAAAATGGTCAAATTGTACCTGGTAATGTTATGAATGTGACCTTAAGCTGTGATCACCGTGTGGTAGATGGCGCAACAGGTTCAGCATTTTTACAGACATTAAAGAGCTATTTAGAAGGACCAATTAAAATGTTTATTTAAAATATATCAAGTAGTAAACGCTTGAAAATTATCAAAAGGCTCCGTTATAATAAAATTAACGGAGCCTTTTTGTTTAAATTAAAAATCTATTGAATGAAAAAATTATTGCAAGTTTTAAATGATTTTGAAAAGCAAGCGCCGCTTTATTTAAAAAACAATAAAATGGTATCTGATGCGAATGTTGGATGGCATATCATGCATAGCTGCTTAGTGATTACTTCCATTACAAAAGCAATCATAGCATCGGATCCTGCACTATATAAAAATAAGTTTAGTTGGAAAGCTTTTTTGGTGTTGCTTTTGAATAAAATTCCTAGAGGAAAAGCAAAAGCACCTTCTTTTACTCAGCCTGCTAGTGAGGTTGCTATGAGTGTGGTTTTGCAGCAAATAGCGGATGCGAGAAAAAGTGCTGATTTACTTTCGACTGCGGATAAAAATAAATATTTTACACACCCAATATTTGGGGATCTTCAATTGTCAACAGCGATTAAATTTTTATACGTACATACCTATCATCACGAAAAAATAATAAAAGATATTCTTCATTAAGCTGATTAAAAAAATCCCCGCCCAATGCATTGGGCG
>RFZW01000330.1 GCA_009920495.1 Chitinophagia bacterium | reverse complement strand
TGCAAATCTCTTAAATAGGAAAATGCACTATAGGAAACCAACCAGTGTTCATTTTCTTTAAAAAACTTTTTAAACCCCGCAGTGGCTAAATCCTTTTTCCCATTCTCCGCATAAATTAATTTTAGCAATTGCCATTTTAATTGCATCACCCCATCATAATCAATCTCAGGCAATGCATTTAACGCATCCATTTGTTTTTGAAAGGGGGGAATTAAATTGGTTTGGTCTTTTTTAATTACCTCTTGTAACCTTAAATACATGGGATGTAAAGCAAAAGCAGAAATAGCTGCATAAGGATACGAATCCAACCATGAATGAGTTGCTGTTGTATCGTTTAGTGGTAAAAGTTGAATTAGTTTTAACCCAATTTTCTTTGACCAATCCACTAAATATTTTAAATCAGAAAACTCTCCAATTCCTGCACTATGATTTGAACGTAATGAAAAAACTGGAATCGCAACGCCCGTTCCTTTCCATTGTGTATTTGGTAATTGAGCGAATCCATCATTAATAATTGCTAATTGATCTTTTGTAATTGATTTAGTCAAAACCCTATTTGTTCCATCTTCAAAACAAACAAATTCATTTTTCGAAATATCAAAAACGCCATATTTATACTCAAAAGGAAATGCTGCCTTCTCTAAATCCATACTCACTTCAAAATAAGGAGCTTCCATAATTTTAGTGAGCAAAATTGGATTTTTCACATCCCATTTTCCTAATTCCTTCGAAGCCCCAACAATACACAAAGTTTGATTTGTTTCAATCAAAGGCGCCTTAACTCTGAAAATATGGGTTGTGTTTTTTTGAATACCATTAGATGGCTTTTGCTTTAATGTAGGTGGTAGTAAAACATTAATAAACGGCTCTGTATAAAAAACATTCTCTATGTAACCTGTATAATTCCAAGCATCCATTAATACCAAGTTGCTTGTTGTTACCCTATTGGGGTTAAAAACCTTGTCATTTCCCCAATCATATACCCTTGTTCCATCTGGATTTAAAATGAAATAATGGTAAGTGATTTTATCAAATGCTTGATAATCACTAAAATCCAAATTCAATCCCCAATAAGTATCATTTAAAAATTTAAGTGGGATGGCCTTTTCA
>RFZW01000329.1 GCA_009920495.1 Chitinophagia bacterium | reverse complement strand
CAACAATCAAAGCCGAAATGCTTCCATTTCCGTGCTCAATTGCATTGTTTACAGCTTCAGTTACAGCAATTAAAACATTGCCATAATTATCTTCATCCACATTTAGTTTAGCGCAAACGGCATCTACTAATTTTTCAACATCTTTTAAAGAGCTGTGATCGCTGGGGATTCTAATTCTTTCTATTATTGTAAAGTCCTCTTTCATAACAAGTTACAAACAAATTACAACTCAATTCTCATTGAAATATTGACTTGCTTTCTCCTTATAATACCTACGATAGGCAGGATCGATTGAGCGCAACAATTCAAGTTGATTCAGTTTTTGATTCTTATACTCATCAACGCGAATTTTGTTACCAGAATTATCATCTTTTCCTGATTTTGATTCTCTTTTTTCCTCAAACCCTCTTTCCATCAACGCTTCTTCGCTTTCCAAGATCAGTGCACTGGCCCCTTCTGCCAAAATAGTCCCACTGTGTTGCGCATCAAATGGTTTTAAATCCTGCGCCGAAATTAATCCTAATTTATCATAATAAAATAAGGCTTGTGGCTCAGCACCCCAATCATAGCCAACCACCAATGCGCGTTGCGCTTTACCTGAAGCAATCGCAGCATGTGCTTCTAATAAGGATTGCATTCCGCCCACTGCATGATTTGTAATATTATGATTAATGCCCTTTAAACCATAAGTAATCCCAAGATAAGCCAACACATTATTGGGTAGGATGCGCAATAGCCACATCGGATGCACTTCAGAAAACAAATGCTCTGCAAAAACTCGCATATCTCCTTGCGAATGCATCATGACCGATAAAAAATCGTATTGCTGAAAATATTTATTCCCAGGAGAGCCGACGTATACGGCAAACTCATCTGCAAATTCAATTTGAGCCGTAGGATCGAGTTGATTTCGATACGCGATCACTTGGCTGTCCAATACCGCCTGCATGCCAGCACTGATCCCAGTCACATCTTGACGGGATATCATTTTCAATAATTTACGATCGGGTAACATTTTAGCCGGCTGAAAATCTTGTAATTCCCCTACCATGCGATGCGACCAAGTCGACAGATCCCAGAGTGTCGATTCGCCCAGACCTTGTTGCCCAT
>RFZW01000328.1 GCA_009920495.1 Chitinophagia bacterium | reverse complement strand
GTTTTTGTTTTAGATTGATCACCCTTCTTTAAAAATATATCAAATATTGTTTTAGGACAATATTCTACAAGTAATATTAATCCCTTCCTCAATGTAGAGTTTTTTACTACATGATTTAGAATTTCTTTAACAACCTCTTTAATGGCGAAATTTTTAGTGTCAAAATATGTTCCATCAAAATATCTTGGACTTGTTCCCTCACCGCCTGGTGAACCGTGATGAGCACCTATAGAAGTACGCCAATAGTCAGCGTGATTTTGCCATTCAGGAACTGAAACCAATTCAGGTGAATCAAAAAATAAATTCCACGATAATACATTACCCTTTTGTAACATATTACCCGTACCTAAGTTAAAAATGTCTAAAAAGTATTGATTAAACTTATCTAATTTCTCATCGTTTGTTGGTACCATTCTTCCTATTTCTACATTGATATGTCCTGTTGTAAATGCTTCTTCCTTTATAGCAAATTCAGGATTTTTAAATCTTGGTGATAAACCCTTTCCAAGTTGGAATATAGGTTGTTTAGGATTTCCTGGTAGATGTGTTGAAACACGAATAGCATTCTCTTTGTCGATAGGATACTTACGAGAACTGTATTTTAATAATGGCCATATTGCTCTTAATAGACCACCTTGATTTTCACCTGGCGTTAACCAAATTTTCCCCTCAACCATCATATCAGCAGCAATCTCTTTTGTGTCTTCATTAACCCATCCTCTTTGTCCTGTAACTGTTACCTCAACATTGATACAAATTTCATCCCCAATCCACATCCCTTGTTGAGGACAGATTATGGAATAAATCCTACCTTCATTAGTATATCCTATTCTAGAAATATAAGGAGCAAATTGTACATAACAACGCTTCGGGTCTTTTTCCCCGTTTAGAGTATTCCAACTAAACATTGGCCACTTAACACCCCATTGTCTTTGTAGTAAATTAATGTTATCCATATTACCCAACATAGGTAATGAAGTTAAATCCGTAGTAGGATATAACATTTGTTTTTGGTTTTTAGAGGGAAAACCACCTTGCCAGCCCGTAGGAATTTGTTCTTCTATCATATATTGTATCTTGTTTTTATATAAATACTTAAATTATTCGTAT
>RFZW01000327.1 GCA_009920495.1 Chitinophagia bacterium | reverse complement strand
TATCCACGGCTACTAAAGATTCAGACACAAGAAAACCAAACAATGAAGCTAAATCGGAGTCAATTAATGCAAATAACAATCCAGGTAATAATAATGACGAAACACTCCCTTGGGTATTATTAGGTAGAGAAAATAAATTAATTAAAAGGCTAACTACTTCTAGCAAAAAAATTAGTCTTGATTTGTATGATAATGGGACTATCGATAACGACACCATCATTATATATGACAATAACAAGGTAATCGCTAACTTAAAAAGGCTCAGTTACAAAGCGATTCATGTTGAACTTGAATTTACCACTGGGCAGCATGATATCATCATTGTGGCCCATAATATGGGATCAATCCCTCCAAATACGGCCTTGGTGGTACTTAATGATGCCAATTCCAGGCAGGAATTTTTTATCACCACGACCAATAAAGTGAATGCGAAATTTGAGTTTGTATATAAGCCCAGTGATTAAAGTAAACTAGTTTTCTTGCAAAATATAATTTGCACTAACTAATTCATTTTCAATATAATAATATGGGTTATTTGATTTTTTATTTAAAGAAATCCAGAGCAAACCATCCTAAATGTAATAACTGAATACTTGCCATATTCATCGCCATGTTTAATTCCTCCGGATATTGCTCTAGTACTACTCCCTGTAATTCATCTTGAAAGTTGACTAGCCCAGTCTTGAACAAATTGATCATTGCTGTATCCTTCGTTACAAATGAATTAGGCAAGGTATCACATCTTATTATTAATGCTTTTGATCTTGCAAATACATCTGCAGTATCATTTTTGGCCAATTCCTGGAGTATCCCTTCGTAATCTTTGATGATTAAGGTACAAAGGTCATCTAATTGTGGATTGTTATTGGACGCGGTAAATGACCACAAATCCTTATGTACAACTTGCTTTTCAGGGCTATTACAGGCCACTAGTAAAATGCTTAAAATGAATATATAAAACTTACCCATAAAATATTTTCCCAAATTTATACCAATTTACATACTCCAACTAGCTAACTTTGCGGTCTGAATTGAAAAAAATATGCTAATAGGATTACAAAATGTAACATTTGAGTTTGGAGCAAGGGCAATTGTGAGTGAAGCAACTTG
>RFZW01000326.1 GCA_009920495.1 Chitinophagia bacterium | reverse complement strand
CCAAGATAATACCGATGACTTCTTTGCAAGACAGCAAGTTATTGAAAAATTACAAAATGTAAATTTACCGCCCGATGCAAAACCTGTATTAGCACCTTTATCGACTGCTGTAGGTGAAATTTATCGTTATGTGATCGAGCCGCCCCCAGGCATGTCTATCGAAAAAATTCGTGAGCTTCAAGATTGGGTGGTGCGTCCTGAATTACGTCGCATTCCAGGTATTGCAGATATTGTGAGCTGGGGTGGCGCCATTAAGGAGTATCAAATTCGTGTTGATCCTGCACTCCTGCGTAAATATAACGTTTCCCTCGATCAAGTTTCACTAGCCCTCGGCAGTGCCAATGAAAATGCAGGGGCTGGCTCTTTGAAACGCGGTGGTGAAGGTCTTGTTCTCAGAAGTATTGGCTTATTTCAAAATCTTGAGGATATTGGAAATATTGCGATTAAAAATAAAGATGGAAAATCCATTCTTATTAAAGATATCGGTGAAGTTGCCATCGGTCAAAAAACGCGCTCAGGTATTGTCGCTTTTAATAAGGATGATGATGTGGTTGAGGGCGTCATGCTCATGACCAAAGGACAGAATCCTACAAAAATTATTGCTGATATTAAAGTCGCGATTGATACCTTACACACTGTCAAAACGGTTCAAGAAAATATGATTATGGGTGCGATTCTCGTCATTGCCATTCTTATGATTTTTTTACAATCAACCGTGGCCGCTATTATTGTAGCCTCTGTCATTCCTCTATCCTTGCTCTTTGCTTTTCTTTTTATTCATTTACGAGGTATTTCAGCTAATCTTATTTCATTGGGCGCTATTGACTTCGGTATTATTGTCGATGGTGCGGTGGTTCTTGTTGAAGCCCTCATGGTAAGACTAGCGCTCGGTAAGCTTGATGGCAACTCTTACCATCTCACACCAAGTTGGCGTATGCAGACACTGCATAACACCGCAGAAGAAATGGGACATCCTATTCTTTTCTCAAAGGCCATTATTATTTTAGCGTTCCTTCCTATTTTTACCTTCCAGCGTGTTGAGGGAAAAATATTTACCCCAATGACATATACATTAAGTTTTGCAATTCTAGGTGCGGTCATTTTGACGTTT
>RFZW01000325.1 GCA_009920495.1 Chitinophagia bacterium | reverse complement strand
ATGTCAACAACAACAACCGCTTCGCCAAATGAAGCAAAATTGTGGGGAGGAGGGAAAAGCCCTTTTAATCTTGAGTACGGAAAAGTAATGATGTGGTACTTCTTAATGAGTGACGCATTTACTTTCGGCGCCTTTTTGATCTCTTATGGTACGGTTCGTTTTTCAACGAACGGATGGCCAAATTCAAATGAAGTGTTCCGTAGTTTTCCATTTGCGCCAGAAGGAGTACATGCACCATTGGTGTTTGTAAGTATCATGACTTTTATATTGATTGTGAGTTCGGTAACCATGGTGTTAGCTGTGCATGCTGGTCATAATATGGATAAAAAAGGGGTGGTTCGTAATATGATTTTAACCATCATTGGTGGTATTGCATTTTTAAGTTGTCAAGCTTGGGAGTGGAACCATTTATTTCATGAGGGTGCTTGGTGGGGTTCTAATCCATTTTTAAATGCAGATGGAACTGCAAGTTCAACCAACTTCACTAACTTCTTTTTCACCATTACTGGTTTCCACGGTTTCCACGTATTTAGTGGCGTGGTGATCAATATTATTATGTTGATCATGACTTTGTTGGATAAGTTTGAACAAAGAGGCCATTACTTAATGATTGAAAAAGCAGGATTGTATTGGCACTTTGTAGATTTAGTTTGGGTATTTGTATTTACCATATTTTATTTATTGTAAAACAAGTACGCGTAAGTAAGCTGCAAAGGCCTTGCTTATATGGGTTTCAAAATAAACATAATTATAAATTAAGATTTTATATGTCACATTCACACAACGCAGACGCTAATCATGAATCAAGCAATGCTGCTGCAATGGCTGAAATTAAAAAAGTAACCATCATATTGTCTGTATTAACCGTCATTGAATTAATACTTGGATTTTGGATGATGAGTTTACATAGTGCAACACTTATTTTGACAATTAAGGGTGTGATTGTTATTTTAATGATGGCGAAAGCATTTTATATTGTTGCTTATTTTATGCACTTAAAGCATGAAGTAAAAAATATGATCATGACCATCATCGTACCATTGTTATTATTTGTTTGGTTCATTGGTGCATTTTTATGGGACGGAGGTTCGTTCAGAAACTTGCGTAACAC
>RFZW01000324.1 GCA_009920495.1 Chitinophagia bacterium | reverse complement strand
CAACGCAATAAAAATTGCAAAAAAAATTATGGGAGACCGCCTGTTTTGTATCACAGATGCCGTCACCACAACTAATGTAGGAATATACCAACATCAAATAGCAGGAGATAAATATGAAAGTGCGGGTGTGTTAAGCGGGTCTTCTTTAACCCAACTAAAATCGGTCAATAATTTAATTAACGAAGTAGGTATTGATTTAGGCGAGGCAGTCAGGATGTGTAGCCTATATCCTGCAAGAGTGATGAAGCGTGCAGAAATTACAGGAAAGATAGCTGTAAATGAAAACGCCGACCTGCTTTGTTTAACTGCAGATCGACGTATAATAAAATTGATTACATGCTAGTGTAATTATGCTTTGTTGCCAAATGCATTCCAGCCTTGTGCAGTAATATCAAAAACATTTTTCCCCTTTGTAATAATTTTGGTGCCCTCATCAGCATCACACATATAGCCAATCACGCTAATTTCTTCTTGCAAAGTAATTTTATCATAATCGGATTGCTTCATGGTAAATAATAATTCATAATCTTCGCCGCCGTTTAATGCGCATACCGTTGGATCTAAACCAAACTTAAATGCTGCAGCTTTTGTATCCTCATGAATAGGAATTTTATCTTCATAAATACGACAACCTAAATTACTTTGTTTACACAAATGCAATACATCACTACTTAGGCCATCGCTGACGTCCATCATCGCAGTAGGTAGTATTTCCTGTTGTTCAAGTATATCTAAAATATCTTTTCTTGCTTCTGGACGCAACAACCTGCCAACAATATAATCTTCATTCTCTAATGTGGGTTGTACTTGTGGGTTTTCTAAAAATATTTGTTTCTCGCGTTCCATTAATGTCAATCCCAAAAAAGCGCCGCCTAAATCGCCTGATACACAAATCAAATCACCACTTTCAGCAGTGCTACGTTTTACATATTTATCAGGGGTTACTTCGCCAATTGCTGTAACAGAAATGATGAATCCTTTTTGTGAAGTACTTGTATCACCACCGATTAAATCAACACCATATAATTCACATGCGTGATGAACACCATCATAAAATTCATTTAATGCTTCCAAACTAAAGCGATTGCTAAAAGCGATGCTCATCGTGATT
>RFZW01000323.1 GCA_009920495.1 Chitinophagia bacterium | reverse complement strand
CGATACATCGGGGGACCCTTTTTAATAGAAGTATTGCTTTAATTGAATAAGCTGATTCGGTATAGGTTGTGTATTCCAATGCGCATGTATTGCCATTGCTGCACCCAAACTTGAAGCCTGAGATAAGGTGGCGGCAAATACTTTTTTATTTGGATAAGCTGCTGCTAATAAATGCATGAATACCGGATTATTGCTAAAGCCACCATCCACAAATATTTGGTCAACATCTGCATTATTCAAAACTAAGTTGGTACTCGTTACTTGCTGTTGAATAATATTAAATATTACTTGGTGGTAAGCTTCCTCATAACTATCCATATTAAAAAGCGCACCCGATTCGATTAGGTTTTTATAAATCGCAATATTAAATTCGACAGTTTTATAATAATCTACCGGTTGATTAAACTGTTGTGCTAATTTTTTTATTTCTTGCTCATGTTCATTGCCTGCAAATAAGCGAGAAGCCTTAATGGGATTTCCGGTGTAGGAAATATAACACAAACAATCCTGCTTTAATTCGGCCTCAGTAAGCGCGCTTTGATTAAATGGATTCAAACTTATACTCCATGTGCCTGTTGAAATTAACACATAGGGAACTTGAAAGGAATGTATATAAGGTACTAGGGCTGCTGAACTATCATGAAGACCAATCCCCACTTTCAATGCTTGTGTACCTAATGGAGTAGCTACTTCAATCACTTCATCACTTTTTTTGATGGGTGCTAGTTTATCAATAATGCCTTCCTGACTCACCCATGCATGGTATTGCTTTGTATTAAAATTCCATAACTGGGTATGACAGCCAATACTAGTGATATCGGAAAAAAGCTGTTGCGTAAATAAGAAACTTAAATATTGGGGTAAGTGCAATGCGGTTTTAAGCGCTTCAAATTTAATAGGCAGTTCATTTTTTATTCTATAAAGCTGCATCCCGGAATTTAAATTTCCCAATACAGGGGAAGCCGTCACTTTTGCTACTTCTTGTTCACCACCATAGGTAGCGTAAAAATTCTCTTGTAAACCTTTATTAAAAGGCTTTAGATAATTATATAAAGGAGTAATTTCTTTATTGTTATCGTCCAATAAAACAAAGCTTGCGCCATATCCAGAAAAATTAATTGCTTT
>RFZW01000322.1 GCA_009920495.1 Chitinophagia bacterium | reverse complement strand
CCCATAAACTTATCTTTTAGTAATAGTTGCATCAGAATTTAATATGGTACTTGCGACTACGCTATTCGCAGCTACCCAATAGGGATCCAATGTTTTATTAATTTTATATAAACCTGCATTTATCCATCCTTTTATTTTATTAGGGTTGCCTTTAAACTTATTGTATTCTGCTTGCTGCATTGCACTTAATAATGCGATTTGTTTTGAAGTAGGTGTAATGCCGGTAAGTTGTCGGTAAGCCAAACCAATAGCTGCTGTGGTATTTTGTTGTTTGGTGATGCTTTCCCCAATCACTTTCGCCGCTTCAATAAAAGTAGGGTCATTTAAAGTGACCAATGCTTGTAAAGGCGTATTGGTGGATTGCCTGCGCACCACACAGGAAGCCCTGGAGGGCCCATCAAAATTAGCCAAGGTTGGATTGGGCACCGTTCTTTTTAAAACAATATAAAGGCTTCTTCTATACACCTGATCAGTACTGTCTTGATTATATTTGGTTCCATTAATTTCCCACAATCCTTCTGGTTGATAGGGATATACACTTTTACCCCCCAACTTTTTATTTAACAAACCACTCGCCACTAATGCATTGTCTCGAATCATTTCAGCGGATAGGCGAATAGAAGGTCCTCTTGCTAGTAATTTGTTTTCAGGATCTTTTTCCATAAGCATGCTACTTGCTTTTGAATCCTGCTGATAAGTTGCAGACATCACAATCAGCTTGTTTATTTTTTTAATATCCCAATTGTTATCTCGCAATTCAATCGCCAACCAATCCAATACGCGCATCGGTTAACCATTGTGCTAAGCCATATCTGTTTTTTGGAAGTTGATTAGAGAAGGGTAATATTTTTTCTGGTGTATTTGGAAATACTTGTTTAGTTGGCGCATCGTATTGCCCCCTGTTTAATAAAAAAGTTTTTTTAGGTTGCTGCATTTCTTGCATCACCATTAATTCTTTGATAAACTCGGTTGAATCTGATAATAATTTTCTTTGTGTTTGAAGTGCAATGTTTGCGTTTTTAATAGCTACATTTACTACTGAATTATAATAATCTTTTAAAACGGAAATATCTTCCGTGCTTAATTCGGTCTTGGTTTTTTTTGTAATTAAATCCCAATTCGCTTTTTTTGCCAATACTTTTATTTCAAAAGGAGTTAA
>RFZW01000321.1 GCA_009920495.1 Chitinophagia bacterium | reverse complement strand
TTTGGCTGCTTATATTAAACATCCAACAGAAATTAGAGAAGAGCGTGATCATGAATTTAGAGGTATCACAGAAGGTGGCGATAAGATGAAGGAATTTGAAGCGCTTGAAAAATTTGAAAAGGAAGCTACTATTTATCCTGTGTACGATCGTCCAGGAATTAAGTGGGGCATGAGCGTGGATTTAAATAGTTGTAATGGTTGTGGTGCTTGCGTAGTTGCATGTAACGCTGAAAACAACGTATCTGTCGTTGGTAAGCCGGAAGTTTTACGTGGTCATGAAATGCATTGGTTACGTATTGATAAATATTATAGCGGCGATATGGAAAATCCAAAAGTGGTTTTCCAACCTTTAATGTGTCAACATTGCGATAACGCTCCTTGTGAGAACGTTTGTCCAGTGGCTGCAACGAATCATAGCTCTGAAGGTTTAAACCAAATGACTTATAACCGTTGTATTGGTACACGTTATTGCGCGAACAACTGTCCTTTCAAAGTGCGTCGTTTTAACTGGGCTGATTATACTGGTGCTGATAGCTTCCCTGATAACCAAGTGGGTGAATTAAATGACGTTGTTTTAAATATGGGCGACGACTTAACAAGAATGGTATTAAATCCAGATGTGACAGTTCGTTCTCGTGGTGTGATTGAAAAATGTTCTTTCTGTGTGCAACGTTTACAAGCAGCTAAGTTAGATGCGAAAAAAGATTCCCGTCCAATGGTGGATGCTGATGTGAAAGTGGCTTGTCAACAATCATGTCCTACCAACGCCATCAACTTTGGTAATGCAAATGATAAACATAGTGCAATTTCAAAAGTACGCGTTGATAATCCGAATCGTCAGTTTTATGTGTTAGAGCAATTACACGTATTACCAAATGTAACTTACTTAGCTAAAGTAAGAAACAATGATGAGGCTGGTGAGGAGCATGCAGAAGCAGGTCATGAAGCTAAAGCGGAAAACAAAACTGAAGCAGCGCATGATACTAAAGCGGAACACAAAACTGAAGCGGCTCACAAATAATAAATAGAGTTTAAAAAATTAGAAATAGTTAAAGATGCATATTAAATACGAATCACAGTTGCGCGAGCCATTGGTATATGGTGAGAAAAATTTTCACCAAGTTACTGAGGATATTTTGCGCCCTATCGAAGTGAAACCATCTCGTTTA
>RFZW01000033.1 GCA_009920495.1 Chitinophagia bacterium | reverse complement strand
ATTTGCCGACTAAAAATCAGTTAACCAAACTATTATGCAACTCAAAGGATTAGTGCGCTTTTTTACATTTGCGCTTATTTTAATTTGTCTTTATCAATTGTCATTCACCTGGTTCGTTCGTAACCATGAAAAATCAATGGAAGCTAAGGCAGCAGCTTGGGTAAAAAAATTACCAACTGCACAATCTGTTTATCCAAATGATAAAGAACAACAGTTTTTATATAACGATAGTGTAAGTGATATTCAAAAAGCCTATTACAAGCGTTTATTGGATAGCACAAAAGAGACCAAATTAGCTTTTGGCTTAACCACTTATGCTTCAGCAAAGGAAAGAGAATTAATGTTAGGCCTTGATTTACAAGGTGGTATGAGCGTAACCATGGAAGTGGGTTTAGATGGTTTGATCAAATCATTAGCTAATTATACGAAGGATGCTTCATTTAATACCGCATTAAATAATGCAGTAGCTAAAAAAGCTAATAGCAGTGCTGACCTCATCTCATTATTCAGAGATGAATATAAAACAGTTAATCCTTCTGGTAAATTAGCTCCCCTATTTGCTACTCGCAGTAATGGAAAATTGAAATTTGACGCTTCTGATGACGCAGCAGCAAGCTATTTAAAAGAACAAGCAACACAAGCTTTCGATAATACTTATCGTATTTTAAGAACACGTATCGACCGTTTTGGTTTAGCTTCTCCTAATATCAATCCAGATCCTAACAAAGGAATTATCAGTATTGAATTGGCAGGTGTGAATGACAAAGAGCGAGTTCGTTCTTATTTACAATCAACTGCAAATCTTCAATTTTTTGAAGTGTACACTTTTGAAAATAAAGATTTTCAAGCAGGTATACTAGCTGCTGATAAAGCAATTGAAGCAAGCTTAAATGGTATTACAGATACTACTGCAAAAGCAGATACAACAAAAGCTTTAGCAAATAAGAATCCTTTATTAAGAACAGTTCAGTTTACACAACCTTATCAAGGTAAAAATGGTCAGTATACTTTCCCAGCTGAGATTGGTTATACCTTGAAAAAAGATACTGCTACTTTAAATGCTTATTTAGCAATGCCAGAAGTAAGATCTAAATTCCCTGCGAATTTGGTTTTCATGTATGGTAAAGTAGAATCAGAAGATCCTAAATCAAAAGATGTGCTTCCTTTATATGCAATCAAAACATTGGATAACGGTACTGCTGAATTAGAAGGCGATCATGTTGCTAATGCAGCACAAGATTTTGATGAAAGAGGAAAGGTGGCGATTAAAATGAACATGGATAAATTAGGTACCAGTATTTGGGGTAAAATGACCACAAGAAATATTGGAAAACCAATTGCTATTGTTTTAGATAATATTGTTTACTCTGCACCTAATGTAAATGATGCCATTACTACAGGTAACTCACAAATTTCTGGCAACTACTCATTAAAAACCGCACAGGATTTAGCACAAATTTTAGAGAGTGGTAAATTACCTGCACCCGCAAAAATTGTACAAGAACAACAAGTAGGTCCTACTTTAGGTAAGGCTTCTATACAAGGTGGTGCGATGTCATTTGGAATTGCATTCCTTGTCATCTTTGCATTAATGTTATTGTATTTTAACACAGGTGGATGGGTTGCAAATATTGCATTGATCTTAAACTTACTTTTCACAATAGGAATTTTAAGTGCGCTTGGATTTACTTTAACTGCACCAGGTATTGCCGGTTTGGTATTAACCATTGGAATGGCGGTAGATACGAACGTAATTATCTTCGAAAGAATTAAAGAGGAATTAACCAAAGGAAAAAGTTACCAATTAGCAGTAACAGATGGTTATAAGCGTTCTATGTCTCCAGTATTGGATGCACACGTTACCACCCTTTTAACTGCTTGTATTTTAGCTTACTTTGGATTAGGTCCAGTATTAGGATTCGCTACTACACAAATCATTGGTATTTTATTATCCTTGTTCTGTGGAATTTTAGTATCTCGTTTAATTACTGATATCTATACAAGTAAAAACAGACACTTCGAATATTTTACTGCAATTTCTCGTAATATATTCAAACATGCTTCTTTCAAATTCATCGAATTCAGAAAGTATGCATACATGTTATCAGCAGTTGTATTGGTAATGGGTGTGGCAAGTTTCTTTAACGGATTTGATGAAGGTGTTGAATTTTCGGGCGGCCGTAGTTACACGATTAAATTTAAAAATGCAGTAAATACCGAAGAAGTTAGAGATGCATTAAAAGTAGTATTTGGCGAAGCTCCTATTATAAAAACAGTAGATACTAAAAACCAAATCAACATTACTACTTCTTACAAAATTCATGAGCAAGGAAATAATATTGATCAAGAAGTAGAAGGTTTATTATACAAAGGTTTAGCAAAACAATTACCAGCGAATACTTCATTCAAAGAATTTGAAACTGATTACAAACAAAGTTCTCAAACAGTATTACCTACTATTTCTGATGACTTAAAAGCTGGCGCAACCAAAGCAACCATCTTCGCTTTAATTGCAATTTGTTTGTACATATTTATTCGTTTCCGCGATTGGAGATATTCTTTAGGAACCATCTTCTCCTTATTACATGATGTACTAGTTACTTTAATCGTATTTAGTTTCTTAAGAAAAGTGGTTCCTTTTCCATTAGAAATTGACCAGCATTTTATTGCTGCAATTTTAACGGTGATTGGTTTCTCTATGAACGATACAGTAATTGTATACGATCGTATTAGAGAGGACAGCCAATTAATGAAAGGATCAGACAATGCAACGATTATTAATAAAGCGATTAACCAAACATTGAGTCGTACAATTATGACTTCATTAACGGTATTCTTAACCATCTTAATTTTATTCATCTTTGGTGGTGAAGTAACAAGAGGTTTTGCATTCGCAATGTTAATTGGAGTTATCACAGGTACTTACTCTTCTATATTTGTAGCTGCTCCGGTATTGGTTGACTTTGCAAAAAGTCGTCCATTAGGAAAGGCAGAAGATAAAAAGAAATAATCAAGTCAACTTTGATATATAAAAAAAGTCCCGATAAATCGGGACTTTTTTTATGCTATAAGCTTAGAGAATGACTGTATTTATTCAAAACGGCTTTCATGCTGTCTGAAATTTGTTTGATTTTTTGAATATAATACTCATCCGAACGAACATTTGAGCAAAGCGATTGAGAGAGAGGATGACTGTATTTATTCAAAAAATTAAACCGCAAATGAAGTACCACATCCACAGGTACTCGAAGCATTTGGATTGGTAAAGGTAAACCCGCGGCTATTTAAACCTCCTTGCCAATCGATAGACATCCCATATAAATAAATCTGATGTGACTTATCCATGCAACAAGGTATTCCTTCATATAAAAACAATTCATCAGCAGGTGCTGGAACGTCAAATCCTAAAACATAAGTCATCCCACTACATCCCCCTCCTTTTACACCCACCCTTAATCGTTGTTGGTTGTCAAAATCAGGCGCAGCCATTAAACGCTGAATTTCAATGATGGCACCTTCGGTAAAATTGACTGGTGTTGCATTTGCTATTTCGGTTCCCATGAAATAATCTGCGCATGAAAACAAGTAAAAAATCGTAAATTTAACTATGCAAGCCGAGTCAAAAAGAACCGATAGTGGTATTGAAGTAAAAAAAGTTTATACCCAACAGGATGTGCCCATGGATATAAATGGGAATTGTCTTCCCGGGGAGTTCCCATATACAAGAGGTGTTCAATCGGACATGTATCGTGGAAAATTATGGACAATGCGTCAGTACGCAGGATTCTCCACTGCAGAAGAAAGTAATAAAAGATACCATTTTTTATTGGCCCAAGGGGTAATGGGTTTAAGCGTTGCTTTTGATTTACCCACACAAATTGGATACGACGCGGATCATGATTTAGCGGATGGCGAAGTTGGTAAGGTGGGTGTTTCCATTTGCTCCTTAGATGATATGGAAATTTTATTCAAGGATATTCCATTGGATAAGATTAGTACTTCTATGACTATTAATTCAACTGCTTATATATTACTCGCGCTTTATGTTTCCTTGGCTAAAAAAAGAGGTATTGACTTAGCCAAATTATCTGGTACCATACAAAATGATATTTTAAAAGAATACGCTGCTAGAGGCACTTATATTTATCCGCCCAAAAGCTCCATGCGCATCATCACCGATATATTTGAGTGGTCAAGTGCACATTTACCTAAATGGAATAGCATTTCAATTTCAGGATATCATATTAGAGAAGCTGGTAGTACAGCAGTACAAGAAATTGCATTTACTTTAAGTAATGGGAAAGCATATGTAAAAGCTGCGATTGAAAAAGGTTTAAATATTGATGTTTTTGGCAAAAGATTATCCTTTTTCTTTAATGCCCATAACAATTTATTTGAAGAAGTTGCCAAATTTCGTGCTGCACGAAAAATGTGGGCTCAAATCATGCAAGACTTAGGCGCAACTGATCCAAAGGCATTAATGCTTCGATTTCATACACAAACCGGTGGTGCTACATTAACCGCGCAACAACCCATGAATAATATCAGCAGGGTTACCATACAAACTATTGCAGCTGTATTAGGAGGCACCCAAAGCTTGCATACCAATGGTTTTGATGAAGCTTTAGGACTACCTACAGAAGAAGCTGCAGGCATTGCACTTAGAACACAACAAGTTGTTGCCTTTGAAAGTGGTATTACTGATACAGCCGATCCATTAGCTGGAAGTTATTTTGTTGAAAGTTTGACAAATGAAATAGAAAAGAAAGCGCTGGAACTCATTCAACAAATTGACAATATGGGTGGAAGTGTAGCAGCTATAGAATCAGGTTTTATGCAAAATAAAATTGGGGAAAGTGCTTATGCTTATCAAAAAGATATTGAATCCAATAAAAAAATAATTGTAGGCGTGAATCAATTCCAATCTTCCAATAATGTCGAAATTCCAATATTAAGAATTGATGAATCGATTCGATTACAACAAATTGAAAAATTAAAACAACTTAAAGCCAAACGAGATCAAAATTCAGTGGATGCTTGTTTACTCGCCATCAAGGATGCGGCGATAAACAATACCAATATTATGCCACCCGTAATTGATGCCGTTGAAAAATTAAGTACCCTTGGTGAAATTGCGGACACCCTTCGTTCCGTATTTGGCGAATACCAAGCATAAACTAACTATTATATTACACCATACAACCTCATTAACATTACCCTATTCATTTAACAACCCAAGACTATGAAATATTTTATACTTTTAATTTTAGCCATTACAACAATCAGTGCTAATGCGCAAGAGTTGCCTAAGAACTTCAATCAACTCGTGCAGGATATTGAACCACAACTCATAAAATGGAGAAGACATTTTCATGAAAATCCTGAACTTTCTAATCGTGAATTTAATACAGGTAAATATATTGCCGATTATTTAAAAACATTAGGGATTGAAGTACACTACCCTGTAGCAAAAACTGGTGTTGTTGCTATTTTAAAAGGCGGCAAACCAGGTCCTGTAGTTGCACTCAGGGCGGATATAGATGCACTACCTGTTCAAGAAAGAACACCCGTTCCATTTGCATCAAAAGTAAAAACAGAGTTTATGGGGCAAACAGTAGATGTAATGCATGCATGCGGACATGACTCACATATTTCTATATTAATGGCTACAGCAAAAGTGCTTCAATCCATGCAGAAAGAAGTACCAGGAACTGTGGTATTTTTATTTCAACCTGCTGAGGAAGGCGTTCCAGGCGCAGAGGAAGGGGGCGCACCATTAATGATCAAAGAAGGCGCACTTGACCAACCCAAAGTAGAAGCGGTATTTGGATTACATATTGAGGCAGAATTACCAGTGGGAAGTATTCATTATAAAGAAGGGGCATTCATGGCATCCTCAGATTGGTTTACTATTAAAATAAATGGTAAAGGCAGCCATGGATCACAACCTTGGGGCGGTGTTGATCCTATTGCATCTGCTGCACAAATTATAGAAGGGCTACAACATATTGTAAGCAGACAAATGAACTTAATAACAGCACCGGTAGTTATCACTGTTGGTACTATCAAAGGCGGGGTTCGATCAAATATCATTTCAGAAACAGCCGAGCTTACTGGAACCATTCGTACGCTTGATTCAAAAATGCAATCTGAGGTACATGATAGAATAAGAAATACCGTAAAAAATATCGCAGCTAGTTCTGGCGCAACTGCTGATGTAACCATTGATACAAAAACCTTGGTTACTTACAACGAACCTAGTTTGGTTAAAAAATCATTACCCTCACTTATAAAAGCAGCAGGCGCAAATAATGTTTTTGAAACCACTTGGCAAACAGGCGCAGAAGATTTTTCATTTTATAATGCAAAAGCACCAAGCTTCTTTTTTTACTTAGGGGCACTTCCTGCAGGTAAAAATCCGAAAGACGCTGCACCTCATCATACACCCAATTTTTATATTGACGAATCCGGCTTTGGCGTTGGCGTAAAAGCCTTTTGTAATTTAGTTTTCGATTATGCAAAAGCGAAATAAATAAAAAATATTTATTTATTATAAACGCGGGCACCAAATAATAAACTTCCAATACGCACCATGGTACTACCCTGTTGTATGGCCAATTTATAATCCGAACTCATGCCCATACTTAATTGATCAAAATGAGTGGAACTTAAAAGCGAACTTGTTTTATTGTAGGTGTTATTTAAACTAGAAAATTCATTTTGTAACAAAGTTGCGTCTTCTGAGAAAGAAGCCATTCCCATCAAACCACGCAACCTGATATTCGTATAATTCGCTAATCGACCACTTTGTATTAACTCCAATAAAGTCAATTCATCAAATCCAAATTTCGTTTCCTCTGAGGCTATATGCACTTGTAATAACACATCAATGATGCGATTAATTTTCTGGGCTTGTTTGTTGATTTCAATAAGTAACTTTTCACTATCCACGCCATGTATTAAATATACAAATGGCGCTATGTATTTAACTTTATTAGATTGCAGATGCCCAATAAAATGCCAATGAATATCTTGAGGTAATGCTGCGGCTTTATCGACTAATTCCTGCACATAGTTTTCGCCAAAATCCTTTTGACCCAATTGATGTAAATCTAATATAGCTTGATTAGGCTTCGTTTTGCTTACCGCAATTAATTGTACTTTATTTAATTGTAAATAAGTAGTTACTTCTTTATAAAATTCAATATTAACAGACATCTAAATATATTATGCATTACTTTAAAAAGGATGCACCCTTTTGCACAAAAATAGGATTAAAACTAAAATTATTTGGTAATACTTCGTCCAATCACCATTTTCTGTATCTCAGACGTACCTTCGTAAATTTGTGTAATCTTTGCATCACGCATTAACCTTTCCACATGAAATTCTTTAACAAAACCATACCCGCCATGCACTTGCACTGCTTCGGTGGTCACCCACATTGCGGTATCACTTGCATGTAGTTTTGCCATAGCTGCAGATAAAGTATAATCCATTCCATTGTCCTTTTCCCATGCTGCTTGATAACATAATAATCTGGCTGTTTGAATACGCGTGGCCATTTCAGCTAACTTAAATTGAATTGCCTGATGTTCATGAATCGGCTTTCCAAATGATTGACGTTGTTTGCTATACGCCAATGCTAGTTCATAAGCACCACTCGCAATACCTAACGCTTGTGCTGCAATTCCTATTCGCCCGCCATTCAAAGTTTTCATTGCAAAGTTGAAACCAAAACCATCTGCCCCAATTTGATTTTGTTTCGAAACAACAACATCGGAAAATGAAACAGCATGTGTATCACTGCCGCGGATACCCATTTTATTTTCCTTCGGCCCCACGGTTACACCAGGTGTATTTTTTTCAACGATAAATGCATTAATCCCTTTGGGCCCTTTACTCGCATCGGTTTGCGCCATCACTAAATAAACGGAAGCACTTGAGCCATTAGTGATCCAATTTTTAACCCCATTTAAAATATAATGATCTCCTTTATCCACCGCTGAAGTATGCTGATGTGTTGCATCACTTCCAGCTTCAGGTTCACTTAATAAAAAAGCACCTAAATACAATTCCCCCTCTTTTTTACCTTGTGCTAACGGGGTTAAATATTTTTGTTTTTGTGTATCAGAACCGTAATGTTCTAGGCCCCAACATACCAAACTATTATTCACACTCATACAAACACTCACACTCGCATCTATTTTTGAAATTTCTTCCATGGCTAAAACATAGGATACGGTATCCATACCTGCACCACCATATTCAGGAGCAGTCATCATACCTAAAAAACCTAAATCCGCTAATTGTTCAATTTGATTTTTGGGAAACTTTTGCTGCTCGTCTCTTTCTATAACTCCTGGCAAACATTGTTGTTGTGCAAATTCACGCGCAGCTTTTTGAATCATTAATTGCTCTTCCGTTAATCTGAAATCCATATACAAAATTTGTATAAATTTACGCTAACAATTGTTAGTATAAAAATTTATTTTTGTACTTTATTTAATATTAATTGTGCTAAAACGGAGATGTCTTGCTCATTCATGATAGCGGTACTATCCTGTCTAAAATGACGCTTAAAAGCCAACTTCGCAGCTGTGGTATCCTTGATATCATACCCCACTAAATTAAGCGCTAAAGGGATAGATATACCAGAAGGCAATTGTATGGTGGCATCTGGATTAAACCAAGCCCCGTAGCCTTTTGTTGCTAATAATTGCCAAGGGAAATTGATATTAGGATCCACTTTACGTTTTGGTGCAATATCTCCATGACCAATGAAATTGGCATCAGGAATATTGTAAGAACGTTTAAGCTTATCTAATAAAGTAATCAAACTATTAATTTGTGCGGAATCAAAAGGTTCAAAACCGTTGTTATCTAATTCAATACCAATGGAACTTGAATTTATATCTGTATTATTTCCCCATTTTGCGATGCCTCCATGCCAAGCCCTGAAATAATCATTCAACATATGATGTATGGTGCCATCCTTGCATATCACATAATGGGCACTCACTTTACTACGCTCCAATGTAAATGTTTGTAAAGTTTGTTCACAAGCATTTTGCGCAGTATGATGAATGATCACAAAATTAGGTTTACGCAAATCAAAATTAGTAGTACCCACCCATTGCGCTGCTTTTGCCAATGAATCAACAGTCTGAATCCCAGGATTTGACTTTAAAATGGCAACTAGCTCCTTTGCTCTTGCTTTATAAAAGCGATTAGTTTTAGCATATTGGAAATTAGTACAGGCAAATAAAGCGATTACTGAAAATATAATTAAAGCAAAATATAATTTCGAAAATTTATTTTTCATATGGATAGATAAAATTGAACTGTAATAATTTTTTGAAACCTATGGCAAACTTGACTGGATAATCATTTATTATTCCACACTTGGTTCTTGTTGACTTAGGCAATGAAAACTTCCCAAGCCCCAAATAATATCCGTTGAATCAATCCCAACTACTTGTCGTGTTGGAAAACAGGATTGTATTATTTGCATTGCCTTATCATCCTTGTTACATCTAAAAGTAGGAACAATAATATGTCCATTACTTATGTAAAAATTAGCATAAGATGCAGGAAGCATTTGATCTTCATAAATAACATCTGCAGGCATTGGCAATTCTACTATATTTAATTGTTTACCACTCAACAAACGCATTTGTTTTAGCTCCTTCAAGTTTTGTTGTAATAATTCATGATTTTCCGACAACACGTTATCTTCAATAACTGTAATAACGGTATCCTCATTAACAAAACGAACTGTATCATCGATGTGTCCGTCCGTATCATCTCCTACAATACCATCAGATACCCATAGCACCTGATCCATCCCATAATAATCACACAAATATTTTTCAATTTGCGATTGATTTAAGTGTGGATTTCTATTGGGGTTTAACAAACATGATTTTGAGGTCATAATAGTCCCAGCGCCATTAAAGTCAACCGAGCCTCCTTCCATAATTATTTCCGGATAAAACACAGGTAAATTTAATGCCTTTGCGATATTTGTTGGCATTACATCATCCAAATCAAAAGGAGGATATTTACCACCCCATGCATTAATATTCCAATCAACAATTGCTTTTTTATCTTCAGGATGATTGCGAATTAAAAAGGATGGTCCATGATCGCGACACCAAGCGTCATTGGAAGGATGTAAATAAAAAGTCACTTTAGTTAAATCAACACCTGCCAATAGCAACATTTTATTTGCAGAGTTGCGCATTTTTTCATCAACGACATTAATACAAACACGTTCCGTTAACGCAACAACTTTAACAAACTCCGTATAGGATGGATAAATACTTGCAATTTTACCAGGCCAGCTTTCCTCCTTATGTGGCCAGGTTAACCAGATTGCATCATGTTTTGCAAATTCGGCTGGAAAATAATAACCCAATGATTTTGGCGTTACCCCATCACTCATTTTCCTTAATTCATTTAAATGATTATTCTGCATCATCAATATATCGTTTAGTGATGGGTTCATAGGAATCAATCCGACGGTCACGTAAAAACGGCCAATGCGTTCGATAACTGTCCGATTTTTCAGTGTCAATATCTATGACAGCCACTTCTTCATTATCATGTGATGCTTTATAAAGTAAGGTCCCAAATGGATTACTCACAAAGGAACCGCCCCAAAATTTCATGGCACCTGCTTGTTCTAACCCAACCCTATTCACACTAATTACTGGAACGCCATTCGCAACTGCATGACTGCGTTGTATGGTTTGCCAAGCATTATACTGCTCTGTATTAGTTGCTTCATCCTGCGATGTTGCCCAACCAATGGCGGTTGGATAAAATAACATTTCCGCACCCATTAAACTCGTAATACGTGCCGCTTCCGGATACCATTGATCCCAACATATTAAAACGCCAATCGTTGCAAATTTTGTTTTGAAAACTTTATAGCCTAAATCACCTGGCGTAAAATAAAATTTTTCATAGTAAGATGGATCATCAGGGATATGCATTTTACGATACTTACCTAAATAAGCACCATCTGCATCTAAAACCGCTGTTGTATTGTGATAAAGTCCTTCCGCTCTTTTTTCAAATAAGGAGGCAATAATAACTACGCCTAATTCTTTTGCCAATGAAGCTAAAGTATTAGAGGTTTCTCCTGGTATAGGTTCTGCTAATTTAAAATTATCATAGGATTCAACATCACAAAAATATAGCGAGGAAAATAATTCTTGTAAACAAATAATTTGCGCGCCCTGTTTTGCAACTTCCCTAATTTTTTCAATTGCCTTTTGGTTATTCGCAGTTTTATCTGCATCACAAGACATTTGTATAATTCCTACTTTTACGATTGCCATATAAAATGAATTAAATTATTGAATCAAAATTACGCAACCCCAACAACTTTTGAGTTATAAATCCTTCCGCATATTCCACACCAATTTGATGTCCTAATTCCTTGGCCCTGCTTTTTATAAATTCGATAAATGCAGCACCTGAAATAAATGTTTCTGGTTCCGTTGAATTTGGATCATAAAATTGAGAAGCATGGGCCATAATGGATTCCATTTTCTTATCCATAAAAGCACTTATATCCACGACAAAATTAGGGGCTAATGACTTTGATTGTATATAATGAAACACTTGGTTGGGTCTCCAAGCTGTTTGCACTTGTCCATTATGAGTACTTTGTATTTTAACCAACCCTGCTAAAAATGAAGCAGTTTCCACCAACTGCGCCGCGCGTGCATGATCCGGATGTCGATCATCCACTGCATTACATAAAATAATAGTAGGTTGGTAACAACGAATTATTTCAATAATCGCAAATTGATTTTCTTTGTTATTTTCAAAAAATCCATCAGGCATCCCCAAATTTTCTCGAACGGATGCTCCAATAATTTGGCTTGCCAATTGTGCCTCCTTTAACCGTTGCGAACTATTTCCACGAGTTCCTAGCTCCCCTTTTGTTAAATCGATAATACCGACTTTTTTACCTTGGGCAACCGCTGATAAAAGTGTTCCGCCACAACCTAGTTCTACATCATCTGGATGTGCACCAAAAGCAAGTATATCTAGTTTTTGCATTTCTCTATTAATTGTATTCAAAGTTACGCCATCATGTAAAGCAATCGCATACAAAACCTTGAAAATGTTATAATACCAATGAACCAACCATTTAATCCAATTCACCCAATTAACAAAAAGCTAATTAATGACAAAAAACCCTCTCTTACTAGGTAAGAAAGGGTTTAATAATTTATAAAAAAAGCTTTTTAATGGGCTATTTTATTTTTTCTTAGCGTAACGCTTATTGAATTTATCAATACGTCCAGCTGTGTCCACTAACATGTTTTTACCTGTGTAAAAAGGATGTGAAGTGTTTGAAATCTCCAATTTGATGACTGGATATTCATTTCCGTCTTCAAATAAAATGGTTTCTTTAGTTTGCGCTGAAGATTTACCTAAAAAAGAGGTACCGTTACTCATGTCCTTGAACACGACAAAACGATACGATTCTGGATGGATACCTTGTTTCATTATATATGATTTTTAAGGATGCACGGTTTTTGCCGTACAATTTATTAAATAGGTTGCAAATTTAAGTAAAATCAAGGGTTTAGCCAAATTTTAGCGACTTAAAAGGCCTAACGCCAGTTACTTCATATTGATATACTGTAGTGGTAAACCAAGGTTTCCAGCCCTACAAGCGGCTATAACATCCTGTAAATCATCGATTTTCTTACCAGTAACCCGAACAATATCATCCATAATGGCAGCCTGTACCTTTAAACCACTCTCTTTGATCAATTTTACGACCTTTTTGGCGTCCTCTTGTTTTAAGCCATTACGAACAGGGACATCCTTTTTGAAAATTTTACCGCTCGGATAGGCATCTTTTGAAAAATCAAAAGCCGACGGATCAATGCCTTGTTTCATGGAACGACTTATAACCACATCAATTATTTGTTGAATTTTCATATCTGATTCAGATTCCAATTTAATCAAATATTCTTTTTTGTTTAAATCAATCACCACATGATTGCCTTTAAAATCAAATCGATTGGTGATTTCTTTTTTTACAATATTAATCGCATTATCTAATGTCTGAATATCAACGGAACTGGCAATGTCAAATGATGGCATAAAATATAATTTAAGATTTTTGAATGTTTTTCGGGAACCAGCTTTTTGATTTAACTAAGAATACAATACCTAATATAATTAAAATAACTGATATTAATTCAGCTTGTGTTGGTTGAAAAGGCAAAAAAGTATATTTATTATTTACTCTTATTTTTTCAACAAAGAACCTTTCACCACCAGCAAAAATGAAATAGATACCTGTGATGATTCCTGGTTGTGTTATTTTTTTGCGAACCATCCAAACAATCAAGAACAAAATGAACATGATAATGATTTCATAAAAAGTGGTTGGATAAACCGCCTCAGGTAATTGATTGCAATAATTTCCAACACATCCTGGAATAGGCACACCTGCATTTACCACATTGTGCGGATAATGATAGGACCACATCCAATCTGGCAACCAAGCATAAGGATTGGGCGCTAAATTAGGTATTCCCCAATCGCCATCGCCGCTAATATGACAACCAATACGACCTGCTGCATAAGCAAATAACATGGTAGGTGCCATCGCATCTGCAAAATGAATCACCCGCATATTATATTTACGAATAAATACAATAATTGCGATGGTTGCCAATATCAATCCTCCATAAAAAGTAAGTCCGCTGAATGAAATTAGTGAACCCCAAGGATCACGCATTAACTCCTCTAAATTTTCCAAATTATGAAAAATTTTCGCACCTAAAAATCCCCATAGGGCTGCTTGTAAAACAATGTCACCTACCCTGTCATGTGGCCACAGCAATAGTTTGCGCGTTTCTGGTTTTGCTAATTTTTCCTTGTCTTTTTCCTTCCATTTCAAATAAGCTAAAATTGCACCAACCAAAATACCAGCACCCATATTACCTTGCAAGGATAAAATGAAAGCCTGCGTATTATTTAAAGCATCAGCAATGGTAAATGCCCCAATAATTTTATAACCAAATAAAAATCCAAAGAAATTTAATTTTACACCAAAAAAATCGTCAATTAAATAATACAGATTGGGATACATGCTTGATTATGATTATAGATTACAATGTTACTTAGAATATTTGATTTAAGTATAAAAAAAGGGCCACACTAGAAAGTGCGGCCGTATTTACTAACCCATCTAAAAACAAAAACCCTTTAATATTTTTATTAATTACAATGTTCTTGAAAAACACTAATTAAATGTTGTGCAATCACTTGAGCCGGTCTTCCTTCAATTTGATGTCTTTCGATAAAATTTACCAATTGACCATCTTTGAATAATGCAATTGCTGGTGATGATGGAGGATAAGGTAAGTGCATTTGTCTTACTTTATTAACCGCTTCAATATCAAAACCTGCAAATGTAGTAGTGATTTTTGTTGGTTTACTCGTTGCATTTGCGACTGCCATTAAAACACCTGGTCGACAAGCACCAGCAGCACAACCACAAACTGAATTTATAACCACCAATGTTGTTCCTTGATTATTTATTGCAGTTTCAACTTCGGCAGCAGTTGTTAAATCATCAAATCCATTATCAACTAATTCTGCTTTCATTGGTAATACAATCTCTTCAGGGTACATATCTTCTACTATTTGTATCAAAATTAGGGATTTTAAAAATCCCCTACAAATTTGTTTTCGAGACATTTTGGCACTTAATAATAAGATAACATCCATTTAAACGGCCAAAAATGGTATAATTAGGCTTATTTTAAGGCTATTAGCGAAGATATCCGAGGATCTTAAGCATGCTTTGCGCTGATTGTTCCTTGGCGTAAACCCAGTCAACCAGCTTACCTGTTTTGGGGTCTTTTTCGACAATCACATGCTTAGGCGACGGGATCAAACAATGTTTAATACCTCCGTAACCGCTAATTTGATCTTGATATGCACCTGTATGGAAAAATCCAACATAGAGTGGCTCATTATTTTCTTCGATCTTATCCTCCTTTAAATCGTTTTTTAACTTTGGAAGGAACACTTCATTGATATGTTCTTCGGAATCATAATAATCATGACTATCACATGTTAACCCACCCAATACAACTCTCTGATAATCATTCTCCCATTTATTCACTGGCAACATCAAAAACTTTTCACCAATACCCCAAGTATCTGGCAAAGTGGTAATGAAGGAAGAATCAATCATATACCAACACTCTCGATCGTTTTGCTTTTTTTGCGCTAACACCTTATATATATGTGCCATGCTCTCACCGACTGTGAAACTACCAAATTCGGTATATATATTTGGCATGGGCACTTTTGCCTTATTACATGCTTTTTTAATATTGGAAACAATTTCATTAATCATGAATTGATAATCATATTCAAATCCTAATGAATGCTTGATTGGGAATCCACCGCCAATATTAATTGAATCTAATTCAGGACATATTTTTTTAAGTTGACAATACAAATTGATAATCTTATTCAACTCTGACCAATAATAAATATCATCCTTGATGCCTTTGTTTAAAAAGATATGCAACATTTTTAATTGGAACTTATCTTCGTATCCCTCAATCTCATCCACGTAAAATTCTAAAATATCTTTGGCCCTAATACCTAAACGAGAGGTATAAAAAGGAAAGCTTGGCTCTTCCTCTGAAGCTACTCTAATACCGAGCTTGAAAGGCTGCTTGGTATTGCGTTTGTAAAATTGCAGCTCCTCCACATTATCTAAAACCGGGATCACATTTTTGAATCCAGTGTTGATTAGTTTTGAAATACGACTCGTATACTGCTTTTGCTTATAACCATTGCAAATAATAAATATATCCTTGGTTATTTTTCGACGTTGATACAATCTGTTGATGATATCAATATCATAGGCGAATGAAGTTTCTAAATGTACATTGTGTTTCAATGCTTCTTCCACAATAAAAGAAAAGTGGGAACTTTTTGTACAGTAACAATAAAAATATTCCCCAGTGTATTTGTGTTTTTTGAAAGCCGAAGCAAACATTTGCTTTGCTTTTTTTATTTGCATGCCAATTTTTGGCAAGTAAGTTAACTTTAAAGGCGTCCCGTGTTTTTCAATAATCTCTTTTA
>RFZW01000320.1 GCA_009920495.1 Chitinophagia bacterium | reverse complement strand
TCCTCACCTTTTAAGATGGATACATACTCACTTGCTTTGGCAATTTGAAAAATTACCACAAAGATGAGAACGATAATTGCTACAGATAAATATAAAGTCATAGTCGTATTAATATTTTCTTAATCGATAATTTATTAAACTTGGTGAAGGATACTTTCCTTTAAAAATGGATGGTATTTTGCAATCAACGGCTTGCTTGCCAATGAACGTGCTACCATCAAAATCATTACCCCTACAAAAAATGCTAGAATACCAAAATCCAACCAACCTAAACTAACATGCTCCTTCATTAAACTTCCCATCACCATTTGATAAAAATCAATCCAGTGACCAAATAATATAAGCACTGCCATGAAAGCAACTAATGTAAAGTTTCTTTTCGCAGAGCGTTTCATTAATATCAATAAAGGACAAAGGAAATTGATAAATAAGTTTAAGAAAAAGATAGGCTTATAAGCACCTTGCACTCTATTTTTAAAGTAGATGGTTTCCTCAGGGATATTCGCATACCAAATAAGCATGTATTGTGAAAACCATAAATAAGTCCAGAAGATAGAAAATGCAAACATGAATTTACCCACGTCATGCAAATGCTCGCTGGTAGATAATTCCATGTACCCTTTATTTTTCATGTAGATTAACCAAAGTGCAATCAAGGCCATACCTGCCACAAATGAACTAGCAAAAGTATACCAGCTATACATCGTTGAATACCAATGTGCGTCAATACTCATTAACCATAACCAAGGAACAGTACTTGCTACTGTTAATCCAAACCACACTAAAAAGAAACCTGAACGCACCATGCTACGCACATTATATTTATGTGCAGTGGCTGCATCCATTGGAGCCACATCTGCTTCCAAACTAATTTGACGCATTCTATAACCAAAATAACTCCAAAGTACAATAGTTAATGTAGTCCAAATCACAAAGAAAGTAGGATTCAAGAAACCTGCTTTACCTTTTAAGATAGGATCCTTCGCTACTGCCTCAGCATCCAACCAATGGTAAATATGATGATTGTGAGAAAGCACTACATATAATAATACCATTAAAGTGATACCACCAAAGATGGGTACTAAAGTAGAGATCGCTTCAGCAATTCTGCGAAATGATTGCATCCAAGCAGCCATCGCCATGGTGCTGAAACACAAAAAGAACATAGC
>RFZW01000319.1 GCA_009920495.1 Chitinophagia bacterium | reverse complement strand
TTACCGAAGGAAGTTGGTAGGTGTTTGAGGAAGTAATTAAAAACAGCAATTCTTTTATATCGGATTTATTTTTTTGAAAATCAAATGCCATCCAATCCAATAAATCCTGACTCCATGCTTCATTGTCCATCACATCCACTGGTTCAATTAATCCACGACCCATTAATTGTGCCCAAATTCGGTTGACAATGGTGCGATAAAATCTACCATTGGAAGCTTGTACCATATTGGTGGCTAATTGTGCTAATTTTTCTTCTCTTTTTGCACTGCTGTCAATGGCCCCCAATTCTTTCCAAAGCATACGTGCACCAGTAAATTTACCCGTGGGTTTGTCGCATCTATTTATTTCAAGTGAGGTGTCTGCAAAAATATTTGCAAATGCATAGGCGTCTGTCAATTTCCAATCACTTATAAAACTATTATGGCAGGAAGCGCATTTTAAATTAAGTCCTAAAAATACTTGTGATACATTTTGCGCCGCTTGCATTTCGGTACGTTGGCTTGCATTCACTACGCCACGCCATTGAATGCCTTCAATAAAGCCGTTGGATTCGTCTGTTGGGTTTAATAACTCTTTTGCAAATTGGTCATATGATTTATTTGATTTTATCGCATTGAATAACCAATAAGTGATATTGCGACGACCGCCAGTGATATAGCCGGTTCCTGTATAATCATTTCTTAATGCGTCATTCCAAAAACTTAACCAATGTAAAGTGTAATCATCCTTTTGATTAAGTAATTTTCTAATCCATATTTCCCTTTTATTTTTTCTATTATCCTTGTTAAATTTTTCTAATTCTTCCCCACTAGGAACTAAGCCAACCAGGTCCAATGAGATTCTTCTTAAAAAAGTTTTATCATCCACTACTTTAGGCCAAATTATTTTGTTCGCAGTAAAATATTGGTTGGTCCAAAGATCAATTGGGTTGGTTAAATTTTCAGTAGCTATTGGAAGGGTAGGATTTCTTGGGGCAAGCGGTGCTAATCTAAAAATACTTTTTTCCGAACTATCTGGCCAAGGGGCGCCTTTTTGAATCCAAAAATTAATGACTGCAATATCCTCATCCGATAATTTTTTTCCTTTGGAAGGCATTGCATCTTTGTGGGTTGATGGCAGGGTTATGCGACGATATAAATCACTCGCTGCAGGATCTCCAGGTATTACC
>RFZW01000318.1 GCA_009920495.1 Chitinophagia bacterium | reverse complement strand
ATTGAACTTATACAAAGCCATGATGTCCAAATACTTTTTTATAAAACTAATGGGATAAAAATTTCTTGACACATCCATATGCATACCACGATATTCAAATCTTGGACTATCTATGATGGTACCACAAGGAATTTGCTGCTCATTTTTTTGTAACAATTGAATTTGCACTAAAGTGTTTGTGGCTAATAAAGCGCCTTGTATATTTTTTGCTTTAACTATTATCGTATTAGGAGCTATAGTAATAGCATAACCCTCTTTTGCAATTTTATCCGTACTACCTGAAAGTATATATTTTATTATAGTTGCTTGTTTATTAGCTGCAAAATTGTAATTGCTTAATTGACTTTGCAATAATTGTTTTGCATGCACCAGTGATGCAGGTGTTTCGATAAGGGTGTTATGATAAAAAGTAAACACACCTGGGGCTTCTTTTACAGATACTGGTTTAGGAATAATATTTGTTAAGGAAGTGGCGATTGCACTTGTTGATTGCGCTACAGCCTTTTGTAATACGAGCATCATTAAAAAAAATACAACTACTAAAACGCTAAAATATTTTTTCATAAAATAATTTTATATAATTTTTTTTGATTGCGCGCCCGTTGTCAAATTGCCTGCCGCATCTACTCCTGAAATTAATACGATCCCTGGCTTTTTTCCTTTTTCAAAACTACCTAAGTGTTTGTCCATTTGTAATGCGCGCGCGCCATTGAAGGTAGCCCAGCTAAGCATTTCAGCTAATTCAATAGTTGGATTGTATTTTTGAATGGTTTTTAATTCATCTAAAATATTTAAGGTCCAGTTGCTGGCATAGCTATCCGTACCCACTACGATATTTGCTTTTTGCGCGCGCAATAAATCAATGGGCGGCATTGCACTTTCAATATATTGATTGGCATTGGGACATAAGCACCAAGAAGTATTGGGCATTTGTTGTTGCACTGCTTGAATATCGGCAACGGAGGTAAAACTATTGTGCACTAAAATGCAATGGTTGGCAGTATTTATTTTTGGCAATACCGATTGCAAACTTGTTTTTCCGGTGGCATGAAAATAATCAAGTGCCACTTTTGTTCTTTCATACATGCCAATAAAGTCACCTGTTTTATTTTCAAAAAATTCATTCTCAGCAGCAGTTTCTTGGTTATGCATACTAATGGTATGTGATCCA
>RFZW01000317.1 GCA_009920495.1 Chitinophagia bacterium | reverse complement strand
AGACTAAATTTTATTGATTATTAATAACCTAAGTAAATTTATAGCCTGGGTAGCTGTTATTTCAATATTCCTTTGTCTGTCAAATCTTAAGTAAAATACCTTTGAAAACACCCTTTCTTTATCAGCAACACCAATCCAGACCATGCCCAGTGGTTTTTCGTCCGTTTTTCCAGTTGGCCCCATTATACCACTTACCGAAACTGCATAATCTGTATTCATCTTTTCCCGAACGGCTTTTGCCATTTGTTCAACTGCTTCCTTACTTACAGCACCTACGGTTTGTAATATGTGGGTTGGGACGTCTAAAAATTCTGTTTTGATTCGGTTGTCATAGCTAACGATTCCTCCTGTATAAAACTGGGATGATCCTGCGTGCTTAGATAATAAATGACCAATAAATCCTCCGGTACAGCTTTCTGCCGTCGCCACAGTTTTGCCACTTGATTTTAGTAATTTGCCAACCACTACTTCCATGGTTTCATCCAAATCAGTTACTAAATATTCTGCTACGGTTTTTTTTAATAAATCAAATTGATGATCGAGTAATGTATTTAATTGGTGGCTGTCATTGCCTTGTCCAGTTAATCTTAATCGGACCATACCAAAATTGGGGAGGTAGGCTAACTTAAGTGTATCAGGTAAATTATTTTCAAAATCCAAAATCATTTCAGCAAGGAATGATTCTCCAATACCTGCAGTTAGCAGAGTTCTATGGCCAACATGGCTGGACAGAATTTGCTTTTGTAAATAGGGGATTACTTTATTTTCTGTCAACCATTTCATTTCATGAGGCACGCCAGGAAGAGAAAAAATAAATGCACCATTTTTTTTGAATAACATACCAGGTGCCGTACCTGTTTCGTTGAATAATACTTCGCAAGAATCAGGCACTTCGGCTTGCTTACGATTGCGATCAATCATGGGTCGCTTATGTATCTGTTCGAAAATGTAAGTGATATGATCAAGTGTAGGTTGATGCACCACCATTTTACCTCCAAAATATTCCCTCAAAAATGGCTTGGTGATGTCATCAGAAGTTGGGCCCAATCCTCCTGTGAGTATGATGATTTTATTTTTTTCAATGGCATTATCCAATGCATTTGATATTGCTTGTTTGTCATCTCCAACAGCAATTCTACTGGTTACAACGACGCCAATGGCATTTAAGGATTGCGCTATAAATGCACTATTTGTGTCAAT
>RFZW01000316.1 GCA_009920495.1 Chitinophagia bacterium | reverse complement strand
GAAAATGGGTGCATGTGAATAACTATCAATTTGTTAAAATATTTCCACCAAATTAACAAGCACTTCCACCGACCTTTGCATATCAGATACACCTATCCACTCATGCTTGCTATGTATCGCCTGCATACCCGTAAATATATTGGGGGCAGGAAGCCCTAAAAAACTTAACCTACTACCATCCGTACCCCCTCGAATGGGTTCCACAATAGGCAAAATACCTGCTTTTTTATAAGCAGCTAATGCGTTTTCCACTAAAATGGGATGAAGATCAATGACCTCTCGCATATTTCTATATTGCTCTTGAATCGTATAGGTAATATGGGCTTTCGAAAAATCAGGATTTTGCAATAAGACATGCTCGGCAATCGATTTTAATTTATTGACGTGTTCTTTTAGTTGATGCGTGTCATGATCACGAATTAAAAATTCTACTCTTGCTTTTTCTGCCCCTCCTGAAATATGATTTGGATGTACAAAGCCTTCCCTTTGTTCCGTATGCTCTGGACATAACTCCTGCTTAGGTAATGCGGCAATAATTTCACCAGCTATTTTAATGGCATTTTGCATCACCCCTTTGGCTGCACCCGGATGTGCAATCACCCCATGAATATCCATCGTTAAATAATCAGCACTAAAAGTTTCCATTTCAAAACAACCTAATTCACCTCCATCTAAAGTGTATGCATAATCGGCACCTAATTTTTTTAAGTCCAAAAAATCAGTGCCTCTTCCTACTTCTTCATCGGGTGTAAACAATAACTTAATAGTCCCATGTAAAATTTCGGGATGTTGCATTAGGTATTGCGCAAAGGACATAATGATTGAAACACCTGCCTTGTCATCTGCCCCCAACAAAGTATTGCCAGAGGCGGTTATAATATCCTTACCAATAAAATTTTTCAAATAAGGATAGGCATCCGTTGAAATTACTTGCGAATGATCATCGGGTAACACCAATGGCTGTCCATTATAATTTTTATGTAGAATGGGTTTCACATTGGTGCCACTACAATCAGGAGCGGTATCCATATGTGCACAAAAACACAACACTGGTTTTTGCGCAACTGTATTGGAAGGAATTGTTGCCATCACATAGCCGTGCGCATCCAACGCAACTTGCAATATGCCCAGATCTTTCAATTCTTCCACCAATAGTTTGGCTAAATTAAGTTGCTTGTCGGTTGAAGGAAAACTAGTGCT
>RFZW01000315.1 GCA_009920495.1 Chitinophagia bacterium | reverse complement strand
TCCATTTTGCACCTTTAATATCATTGTCATTTAACAATGGTGAATTCAATGCTTCTTCAATGGCTCTTTGTGCTCTATTTTCTCCTTCCACTTCTGCCTTACCTAAAATAGCAACACCGCCATTTTTCATCACCGTGCAAACATCCGCAAAGTCAACAATAATATGACCGCGGCTATTAATAACATCAGTAATACATTTAGCTGCAGTTGCTAAAACATTATCTGCTTTCGTAAACGCCTCTTTCATTTTTAAATTACCATATTGAACACGTAATTTATCATTTGAAATCACCAACAAGGTATCTACTAATGGTTTTAATTGATTGATTCCTTCCTCTGCTTGTTTTTGACGACGAGGCCCTTCAAATCCAAAAGGTGTGGTAACAATACCCACCGTTAATATGCCTAAGTCCTTACAAATTTTTGCAATAATTGGCGCACCGCCAGTTCCAGTACCACCACCCATTCCAACAGTGATAAAGGCCATGCGTGTATTAACTTCTAATATTTTTCTAATTTCTTCTAATGATTCCTCTGTTGCTAACTTTCCTACAGAAGGATCCGCTCCAGCCCCAAGACCCTGTGTTAAATGTGGGCCTAATTGAATTTTGTTGGGCACATCGCTTTGTTCAATGGCCTTAGAATCTGTATTACAAATAATAAAATCAACGCCTTCTATATCCTGCTTAAACATAAAGTTTACAGCATTACTACCGCCACCGCCTACGCCGAGGACCTTGCCGAGGACCTTGATGATAGATGATTTTTGTTTAGGCAAGTCAAATTGAATCATTTTTTTGTTTTTAAATGGGTTAGTTAGTAGGTTAGTTGTTAGTTAGTTATATCGAAATTAGCAATTTTAGAATTTATTCTACTTGATATTTATAACCACAATGTGGGTAAATAATATTACAAAGGTTTGTCAGGTTCCTCGTTAAATATTTCAATCAAGTTATTCTTAAATCGATCCCAGAATTTGCTCTTTCTTCTTTCAATTTGTTCAACGGTCAAAGTTGTTGCTGGTGCAGGTTTTTCCACTTTTTGACTTGTTAAAGTATTTGCCCCATTGGTGTTGTTTACAGTCAATGATTTAGGCACTTCCACTCTTTTAAAGTTTTCAGCAAACACCTTATAATTTTGTTCAAAATCGTTATAGCCTTTCAAGATTAATCCAATACATGTTGAATACATTGGCTTTTT
>RFZW01000314.1 GCA_009920495.1 Chitinophagia bacterium | reverse complement strand
GCATTCATTACTTGTGGGTCGCTTGCAGCCCATGCGCCAAACAAACATGCATCAGTGCAAACTTTCATTGAAGTATGCGCCTGATGCACGATAAATTTTTTAAACTGAAAAAAAGTATTGGCCACTATTCCGCAGTTAAGCTTGCGCCTAAATATTCTTTATTTAATCTGGCAATATTTGCAATAGATATCTCTTTAGGGCAAGTTGCTTCACAAGCACCTGTATTGGTACATGATCCAAAACCTTCTTTGTCCATTTGTGCCACCATGCTTAATACCCTTGTTTTTCTTTCAGGTTCACCTTGAGGTAATAAGGCAAGATGAGAAACCTTTGCACTTAAAAATAACATCGCAGAACTATTTTTACATGCGGCAACACAAGCGCCACATCCAATACACATTGCAGCAGCAAAGGCATCATCTGCTTTTGCTTTTTCAATGGGAAGGCTATTGCCATCTACTGCGTTTCCAGTATTTACACTAATATATCCACCTGCTTGAATGATTCTGTCAAATGCAGAACGATCCACAGTTAAATCCTTAACAATAGGGAATGCATTTGCTCTCCATGGTTCAATCACAATGGTTTCACCATCTTTAAACGCACGCATGTGTAATTGACAGGTGGTGTTTGCTTGCCAAGGGCCATGTGGCTTTCCATTGATATATAAGGAACACATTCCGCAAATTCCTTCGCGACAATCATGATCAAAAGCAATAGGTTCGCCACCTTCTGTAATTAATCTTTCATTTAAAACATCTAACATTTCTAAAAAAGACATTTCATCTGAAATTCCGGCAACATCATAAGTGACAAATGCACCTGTTGCTGTTGCGTTTTTTTGACGCCAAACTTTAACTTTTAAATTCATTGTAGTATGTGACATATCGTATAAATTATGCTGTATTTATTTAATCTTATTTGTAGTTTCTTTGACTTGGTTTAATCATTTCATATTTTAATTCCTCTTTATGAAGTGTCCAGTCATGCTCTCCTTTGTTTTCCCATGCAGCAACATACATAAAGTTTTCATCGTCTCTCAATGCTTCACCGTCTGGCGTTTGATATTCTTCTCTAAAGTGTCCACCACAGCTTTCATTTCTGTTTAAAGCGTCTACACACATTAATTCACCTAACTCAATAAAGTCGGCAACACGATTTGCTTTATCTAATTCAGGGTTGTATTCATTTATTTCACCAGGAATACGTACATCACTCCAGAATTCTTT
>RFZW01000313.1 GCA_009920495.1 Chitinophagia bacterium | reverse complement strand
TTTTGTTTTGCATAGTTCAATTTTATTCGGCGTATTCCCATCCTCATTCACCACAAAAACATTCGGCTTTATTTCTTCCAACTCTTCTAAAAAATCAAGTATGCCATTTCCTTTGTTGATCTTACATTCTTTAACACATGCAAGTGATTCAATCATGTACTTTCTTTCATCTTGGGTAATCACGGGGTATCTACCTTTAAGATGGTATACTGTTTTGTCTGAGCCAATACAAACGTATAAATCACCATAAGAAGCAGCACTTTTTAAAAAAGCAATATGCCCACTATGTAATAAATCAAAACAGCCGCTGACTAGTACTTTCTTTTGCATAGGATCAAAGTAGGTTAAATTGAAAGTGTAATTTAATTCAAAGGGCCAAGAATTTGTTATTTAGTTTTTTTTCGATTATAAAGTTCTGTCTAAATGCGTATAGCCACCATCCACGTAAACCAGCTGTCCTGTTGTATGACTGGATGCATTGGAAAGTAAAAAGGCAACGGTATTGGCTATTTCTTCTTTTGTAGTAAAACGCTTTCCTAAAGGAATTTTTGATTGTATCTGTGCTAATTTTTCTTCTGGGTTTGGTAAAGTTTTAATCCATTTATCATAGAGTGGTGTAAAACACTCTGCTACAATTACTGAATTTACACGAATGCCATATTTTAATAATTCCACTGCCCATTCTCTGGTTAAAGCATTTCTTGCACCATTTGCTGCAGCATAGCCTGATGTTTCCCCTTGTCCCGTGTCGGCAACTTTTGAACTAATATTAACAATACTTCCATTTGCAATTTTTAAATAGGGGAGTGCATGGTGCGCTAATAAATAATAATGTACCACATTTTTATGCATGCTTGACATAAAGCCATCGTAACCCCCGTTCTCTAAATTAATCGTATCATTCACACCTGCATTGTTGACTAATCCATCAATGCGTCCATGCATTGCGACAATTGCTTTGATTGCATTTTCACATTGGATGGGATCACTCAATTCAGCGACCACTTGACTTGCTTTATATCCTTTTGCTTGCAAGCTTGCGACTAAGTTATTGTTATCATTTTCGTCGCGTCCAATAATTACTGGAATCGCACCTTCCTGTGCTAATATGGTAGAAATGCCTTCGCCAATGCCTTTAGCACCACCGGATACAATAATTACTTTTTCTTGCAAATGTAAATTCATGATTTATGGTTTGTATGCGATAACATTTTGTTTGCTAGTTCCTA
>RFZW01000312.1 GCA_009920495.1 Chitinophagia bacterium | reverse complement strand
GCACTTGGGAAATCGCCTTTTTTAGGATCATAATGCGAAAACAACCAATCCCTAGGTGTATATTTTTCACCCAAAAGTTGTGGCATTAAACTGACACCATCAGTGATAAAGCCGGTAGGTAAAGCAATATTTGCTGCATCCGCCATGGTTGGTAGAAAATCGGTAAAATCCACTAAATTTTTATTGATTTGGCCTGGTTTAATTTTACCTGGCCAATAGGCGACCATGGGTACATGAATGCCATATTCATTCGTATAGCCCTTATTGCCTGGTATTTCACGACCATCCGCCATTTTGGATGTTATTCCAACGCCTGTCCCATTATCCCCAGTAAAAAGTATTAAAGTGTTTTCTAACAGACCCAATGATTTTACTTTGTCAATTATTTCACCCACATTTTTATCTAAGTAGGCCATTTCATCTTTAAAATGAATATTATCAGCTTTACCACCACCCAGCTCCCCTTTTGCAACCACTTTAAAATCCTGATATGCTTTTTGATTTAATGGCGTTGGCACAAATGGCTTATGTGATAAAACCATGGGATAATACACAAAAAATGGAACGTCTTTTTTTCGCTCCATAAAATTATTTATAAAGTTGACAAATAATTCAGGCCCATACTCCCCATTATTATACTTTTTCATCACCCCATTCTCAATCAACTTTGGATCCTTATATCGCTCATTGTAGGTGGAACTCGTATCCATTAAATTCCACAACAAGTATTCATCAAAACCTGACTTATAGGGCGCATATTCATCCCCTTTTAATTGCCACTTACCAGCAATACAAGTAGCGTAGCCATGGGACTTAAATAAATGCGCGAAAGTGGTTTCATTCTGATCCAAGTAACCCCACTTTTCATAATTTCTAAAATTAGATTTGCCAGTCATTATTTGAATACGTGATGGCGAACAAAGTGGCTGTGCATAGCACTGCTCAAATAATACACCCTGTTTTGCCATCGCATCAATTCTGGGTGTTTTAATTTTTTACACTTTGAGCAATTGATGTATTTGAAATACAAACCATTAAGCAAAACAAATAAATACAACTGCTTTTAAGTTTCATATGCAAAAATAATATTCAATGAAATTTATTTATAAAGTTATTTTCCATTCGTTGTTCATTGGCCTACCTAATAATGCACTTGCTTCCGCGTCATTTAAAATGGTTTCTTTTTTTGGATTCCATTTTAATGAACGATTCAAACGATATGCAATATT
>RFZW01000311.1 GCA_009920495.1 Chitinophagia bacterium | reverse complement strand
CCAAATACCAAAATGTTTATTTGCTAATTTTAAAAAAAGACCCCAAATCGCCTTAAAAGAGGCAAAATTCACCCATGGGCCTTTCAAAATAGGCTGATTTTCAGTTCCTTAATTACAATTTTGTCAACCAACCATGGTTGTCAGGGATATTTCCCATTCTCAAATCATTCAAACGCTTTTTAAGTGCAGGTGCCACTTTTAAAGCTGCAACATCAAAATCCATTACATAATCTTCATGTGCCAATTTAGATATGTAGGAAACAACTGCTGCAGTTCCTACTCCAAATACTTCTTGAAACAACCCTTTTTTATGCGCTTCTACAATTTCCGTAATTGCTAAATTTCTTTCTTCCACCTCATAGCCCATATCTCTTAATAAAATTATTGCACTATTACGGGTTACTCCTTTTAATACCGTACCCCTTTCAACACTTGGCGTAATTACTTTTCCATCAATCACAAACATCACATTCATCATACCCACTTCCTCTACAAATTTATGTTCAATAGCATCGGTCCATAAAACTTGATCATAGCCTTTTTCTTGCGCTAATGCAACCGGATATAAACTTCCACCATAGTTTCCACCATTCTTCGCAAAACCAACACCACCAGGGGTTGCACGCGTATACTTTTGTTCAATCAAAATTTTCATGGGTGCAGAAAAATAAGGTCCGCTAGGGCCTAAAATAATCATGAACTTATAAGTAAGTGAAGGACGCACCCCTAAAAAAGGATCCGTTGCAATCATGAATGGACGAATATATAAGGAGGCTTCAGGTATGTTCGGAATCCAATCTTTTTCTAATGCAACTAATTGTTTCATCCCATCCATAAATAACCAATTAGGAACTGAAGGCATTCCCATTCTTTCTGCAGAAGTATTAAAACGTATAAAGTTTTGATCTGGTCTAAAAATGGCTACTTCCCCTTTTTCGTTTTTGAATGCTTTGATACCTTCAAAAATAGTTTGTCCATAATGTAATGCTGCCGTTGATGGGTCTAAAGTCAAGGGTTGAAACTTTTTAATGACTGCATTTTTCCAAGTGCCCTCACTATATTCCGCCTCCAGCATATAATTGGTAAAGTTTTTACCAAAGGAAAAATTATTAGGGTCAAAATGATTTAGATCTTTTGCTGGTATTTCAATAACCGGGATGGATTGCGCGCTCATGTAGTTGTATTTTAGCAGAATGAATTACAAAGAAACGAAAAAAACAAAAACTTACA
>RFZW01000032.1 GCA_009920495.1 Chitinophagia bacterium | reverse complement strand
TTGGCAATTGTAGGCAATATCCTTCCATGATCCACCACGTACTACTTTACGCTTCATCGAAATTGGATCTTCTTCTTTCGCATTGTATTGTAAATCTGGACTTAAATCACCTAAAAAATTATAGCCGCCTTCATAATAAACGGACCCAGTCCACTCTGCTACATTGCCTGCCATATCGGCTAAGCCATATCCATTCAATGGAAAGCTTTCTACTTTCATCGTATAAATATTATCCTTGCTTGGACTACCACCATAATAATCACCACGACCAGGTTTGAAATTCGCTAATAACCAACCTTGCTTTGTTCTTGAATTAGGACTGCCCCATGGATACATGGCATTGGTTTGCAAGCCACCTCTTGCTGCATATTCCCACTCAGCTTCAGTTGGTAAGCGATAAATCGCATCCACTTTTAAATCAGGACGACCAGGATGTCCACCAAAATAATCACTGTTATTTGTTCTCCAGTAGCAAAAAGCATTGGCTTGTTTCCAAGTAATTCCTACTACAGGATAATCATTAAAGGATCTGTGTGAAAAATATAATCTTGTTAATGGCTCGTTATAAGAATAAGAATAATCGCGCATCCAAACTAAACTGTCTGGATAAACTGGTTGATTTTGCTTTACTATAAATTTACCAATAGACTGCTCTAAACCTTTTGAAGCTCTGGCTGCAGCTTTCAAATCAACATAAACAGTTTTGTAGATTAATTTATTAGGGTCAATTTCAATGCGACCTTGTATGCGATTGTCTGGAGAAAGCAATAGCTCATTTAATTTCTCTATCACCGCTTTACTTGAATAATTGATTCTTCTTACTTTAGCCCAATCCACTTTTAATACGGTGTCTTCTGTTTGATTAATACCCCCACCGTATAATGCTAAATAACATAAAGAATCCCTTACGTAATTTACAAATTGGCGATATTGCGCATTGGTGATTTCTGTTCGGTCCATCCAAAAGCTTGGAATTGAAACCAACTTTTTACGGTTAATCATGGCCATATCTACCTCTTCATCACTAGCACCTAAATAAAAAGCGCCCCCCTTAATTTCGATCGTATTAGGATCAGGTTTCCAAACGGCTTTTTTTGGCTTTCTTGCCTGAATGAAAACAAGTGCAAATAGCACTGTTAAAAACAAAAAAGGAAATTTAAACTGCCTTATTGTAAAATTTTTTATCATAATCTAGTTTTAGACCGGTATAAGCTACGCAAAATAGTAAAAATAAATTGTAGGATATGTTACAATAAAGCTAAAATATGATCCAAATTGCTATTTGCAGGTAAACAGGTTTTATTTACACATATATAGTATTGATTATCAATCGAATATTTTCCATAAGTACTTGGCAAGCTCGGGTCCTCTTTGGCTGAAAAAATAAGCAATTTATGGGGTTGAAACCCAGATAATACCTTTTTTAAGGAATTGTGAACTTTTGGCCCAATGGCGACTAAATCAATAGTATCCGCAGCCATCCAGCTAAAACATTGTCCCCAATAGCTAAATGAACTCGGGTATTGAATGATCAGCTTACACATTTGGTGCATCATTTGCTCCGATTGGCGGATCCAGTTCCCCCTGTCAAAAACTTGGCCTAGGTAGTATAAACTCATACAAACCAAGGCATTCCCACTTGGCTGAGCACCATCATAGGTATCCTTTTGTCGCACAATCACATCCGATTGGTATTGTGCCGTGTAATAAAAAAATACGCCCTCCTCGTCTATAAAATGGGTTTGCACATAGTCCATCCACTTTGCAGCTTTATGCAAATAATGGGTATCTCCAGTAATTTCCTGAAGATGAATATAGGATTGTATTAAAGCGCCATAATCATCTAAAAAAGCAAATGATTTTTTTACACCGTTGGTATTGGTATGAAATAAATATTCCTGATCCTTATCTGAAAAATTATTTTCAACCCAAACTATCGCATCAATTGCAGCCTGCTTGTATTCCTCATCCCCAATGGCAGCATAGGCTTTACACAATGCAGTAATTAACAAACAATTCCAAGATAAAATTATCTTATAATCAAGTGCAGGTCTAATTTTTTTAGATCGATGATTGAATAAAATATTTTTTGCATCTACAAATTCAGTAGTGACACTTTTTTCAAGCGCTTCTGTTGTCCATAAAATATTGGTATGCTCCCAATTGCCATTTTTTGTTAATTGATAATAATTACAAAATTCCGTGAACAAAGATGGATCCAGGAGTTGTTCAATTTCATCATAGGTCCAAGTATAAAATTTACCCTCTACCCCTTCACTGTCCGCATCCAATGCAGCATAATAAGCACCTTGCTGGTTGGATAATTCTCTTTTTAAAAACGAAACCGTTTGTTTTATGATAGGGACATATATTTCCTTTTGAGTTATTTGATAAGCTTCGGCCATTACCCCGATCAGCAATGCATTATCATACAACATTTTTTCAAAATGTGGTGCCTGCCACTGTGCATCTGTACTATATCTGGCAAAGCCGCCACCCAAATGGTCATATAATCCTCCCTGAATCATTTTATCAATGGACCTTATTGCATGAACCATACAACTTTCGTTGCCATTCATTTTGTAATTTCTAAATAACATTTGCAAACAAAATGTTTGTGGGAATTTTGGCGCTGCCCCAAAGCCACCCCACATCGTATCCGCATTTTGTAATATTCTGTTCCCGATGATTTCTACTTCAGCCTTGGTGGGTGAATTATTATCCGAGTTTTCGGTATCAATCTCCCTGTTAAATGATGCAGGCTTATGTATGATATTCTTGTTCAATAAATGTTGCGTAAGTTGCTCAGCTTGGTCATTTATCTTTTCAAAATTAATGGTAAAAGCTTCGTTTACGCCTTTTAATACATCCAACCAGGAAGCACGTTGCGGTATCGTCCTTGGTGGAAAATAAGTGCCGCCAAAAAAAGGCTTACCATTCGGAAGTAAAAAAATATTTAAAGGCCATCCGCCGGAACCAGTCATTGCTTGAAGTGCATCCATATAAATATGATCCACATCGGGCCGCTCTTCGCGATCTACTTTCACATTAATAAAATTCGCATTCATATATGCCGCAATAGATTCATCCTCAAAACTTTCACGCTCCATCACATGACACCAATGACAGGCGGCATAGCCAATACTTAACAAAATAGGTTTATTTTGATTTTGTGCCTCGGTAAATATAGCAGGTGACCAGGCTACCCAATCCACTGGATTATGTGCATGCTGTAATAAATACGGGCTCGTTTCTTCAATAAGACGATTGGTAAACTTTGGATTTGCATTCATTTAAATGCAATTTAATTGAAGAAGAAAAGTTTTAAGTAATTCCTCCTTATTTCTTTTTACTACTTAAGGAAAGAAATTGATCCAGCCCAGACATCATACTGGTTGTTTGTGGGCTAGGTACTCTAATATGTAATGTTAAACCTGCATCTTCAACTGCCTTGCAAGTATTGGAACCAAAAGCACCAATGATGGTCCCATTTTGTTTAAAGTCAGGTTTGTTATCAAATAAACTTTTTAAACCACTAGGCGTGAACAAACAAATAATATCAAATTCAGTGGTTTTCAATAGTGCAGATATATCACTGCTTACAGAGCGATACATATATCCTAATTCAAATTTGGTTGCATGCTCCTTTAACCAATTGACAATTTCATTGTCTTGTTGATTTTCGCTACACACATACAAAAACTTTTCGTTTAATTTATGTTTGTTCAAAACATCAAACATTTTTTTATTAGAACCATCCGTACCAAAAAATACTTTTCTTTTTCGATACATGATAAACTTTTGCAAATACAAGGCAACTGATTCAGTGATGCAGAAATATTTTGTATCCTGACTAATGCTTACTTTTAATTCGTCGCAAGTTCTAAAAAAATGATCGATGGCATTTTTACTCGTAAAAATAACCGCAGTATATTCTGAAATATCAATCTTTGTTTTTCTGAAATCTTTCCCGGAAATAGGTACCAATTGGATTAATGGCTGAAAATGCAATGCAACTGCGTGTTTTCGCTCTAACTCGAAATAAGGCGATTTTTCACTTTCTGGCCTTGCTTGGGAAACTAGAATTTTTTTAATGGTCTTTGTTGTAGTCGATTTTTTTGCTCCACTCATTTCACTTCCATTTTTATTTTCGTATCCTATTAATAAATGCCGCCAAAATATTGTACTATAAATTTATACAATAAGGTCAGTGGCAATATCTCGAAGGCACAAAGGTATAGAAAAAAATGAAATGAAGAGATATGTAATTTATTTCTAACTGAGGTTAGGGAGAACAAGTACCTATATAAAATTAAAAGCACCGTAATTAAAGCAGCACCCCCTATTGCATAAGGATGAAAGATGGGTTTTGAAAAGGCCAATACCAATATAAAAGGCACCAATAAAACACCCAACACTTTATTAATCATAAATACTACGAAAATATAGGTATTAACGAGTTCCTTTGAATTAAAAACATACCCAGCAATTTGCAAAGAAATATATTTTCCAATATATAAAAATGTAAAAAATAAACTAATATAAAAAAAGCCCTCCCAAAAAGACAGCGCCAACAAGTGCCGATTAAAAATCAACAAGGTAGACATCAAAGAAAAACTTAAAATAAAACAAAAATTAATAATCAGCGAGCCCAAACTATTTTGTAAAAGCTGTTCACGATATTGAATCATCCTTAAAGAGGATTGACTAAACTGTTTAAAAAGTTTAGAAAAATATTGGGGGAAAACATTATTTACAAACCCGAATAAAAAAATCAGCAGGAGGATCATGTAAAAAAGTAAATCTTTGTCTGGCAAAGCAAATCTTTGTTCGATTTTATATACCACTTGGGATTCTCTAGCAATAATACTGCTAGGGAAATATAATTTATAGCCATTTCTTTTTTGTAAAAAATAATTTTTATACGCCCTTAGGGTATTAAAATTACTATCTATTTTATTTCCAATAAATGATTGTACCAACCAAGCATCTGCTATTTGAAAGGAAGTAGGAATCACAGGTACATACCTGATCAGCAAGGTATCCTTTACCAAAAGTGTATCTTCCTGCAACATTGTTGTATCCTTACCCAAATCAGTTAATGGCACTTGATTTTGAAATGAGGTCAAAAGGATAAAGCATCCTATAATAATAAAAATATATTTTTTGCCAAACTGCATACATTGCAAAAATAAGTATACTGATGCAGAATTAGTAACTTATAACTAGCTTTGTCCCAATACATTTAAACTATTCCATGGCAGGCATCTATATTCATATCCCCTTTTGTAAAAAAGCTTGCCATTATTGCAATTTTCATTTTTCTACTCAACTCAAATACATTGATGATTTTACAAAGGCGATCATCCAAGAAATTGAAATTCAAAAAAACTATCTTTCCCAGCCTATTGAAACACTTTATTTTGGGGGCGGAACACCCTCTTTATTGCCGATGGACGATTTCCATAAAATTTTAGATAAATTAAGGTCCGTCTATTCCCTTGATTCCAATATTGAATTTACCATCGAGGCCAATCCTGATGATATTCAACCCAATCAGGTCAACGCCTGGAAAAAAGCAGGGGTAAACAGACTAAGCATTGGTATCCAAAGCTTTCAGCCAGCAGCGCTCCAATGGATGAACCGGGCGCATACGACCGAACAAGCTCATGAAGCCATTAGAGCGGCACAAGGGGAAGGGATTGGAAATATAAGTATTGACTTAATATATGGCACACCGCATTTAACTAATGATGATCTCAAGGCTGATTTAGCAATGATTGACCAATACCAAATTCAACACCTTTCTTGTTATGCACTCACTGTTGAAGAAAAAACGGCCCTGCATGCCATGATTCAAAATAAAAAGATAGATCGGGTTCATCCAGAACAGCAAGCAGCGCATTTTGAAATCATCACTAAGTACACCGAAAAAATAGGGATGGAGCATTATGAGATTTCTAATTTTAGCCAACCCGGTTTTAGGAGTAAACATAATAGTAATTATTGGAAAGGCGTGCCTTACTTGGGCCTTGGCCCATCAGCCCATTCATATAATAAAAACACCAGGCAATGGAATGTTGCTAATAATCAACTTTATTTTAGCACACTTGAAAAAAATGAATTGCCATTTGAATTAGAACAATTACCATTGGCAACAAAATATAATGAGTATATGATGATCTCCTTGAGATGTATGGAGGGATTTTCGCTTGAATATATTTTCCAAAATTTTGGCCCCGAGTTTCAGGCACATACCCTTAAAATCACGCAAGGTTTTGTTGCAAAAAACTGGCTAACAGAAACTAGCCAAGGATTTGCCTTAACAAAATCTGCCAAATTTTTTGCAGATGGTATAGCTAGTGATTTTTTCTGGATCAATTAAAAAGGTGTTCGCCATTGACGAATCGTCCAATTTAAAATAATATCTTTTCGATTTCCTTGAATGCGACCGTGGGATTGTGCCCCTCCCATAAAATTTTATATACCGCATCAATGATGGGTAATTCAATGCCTAAATTTTTATTGATCACTGTTATACACTTGCTGGCATTATACCCTTCGGCCACCATATTCAATTCCAACTCGGCCGACTTAACTGAATAACCCTTGCCAATCATATTTCCAAAAGTCCTATTTCGGCTATGCAATGAATAGCAGGTAACTAATAAATCGCCTAAATAAACGGAAGCTGCATAATTCGCTGGCGTTCCTTCCGATTTTTCTTTTTGCTTAATTGCAGTTAACAAAACTTTCATTTCGTTCGCGCAATTCGCGATGTATACACTCAAAAAATTATCGCCGTATTCCAAGCCATGTGCAATACCAGCACCTAATGCATAAATATTTTTTAGGACGCCCGCATACTGAACTCCCACCACATCATTGTTGACAATCGTATTGATATAATCACATTTAAAATACGAAGCAATTTCATTGGTTAGCAATGTATCTACCCCCGAAAATGTTAAGTAAGATAACTGTTCTGCTGCCACTTCTTCGGCATGGCTGGGTCCCAATAAAGTAAAATATTGCTGTATTGGGAAATCAAACTTTTGCGCCAAAAATTCATGTAATAAAATATTATACTTAGGCATTACCCCTTTAATAGCAGAAACTACTTTTTTATCTTTCAATAAATCCGAAGGCACCGCTTCCAAAACAGATGCAATATGAATGGAGGGCACTGCCATAATAATGATAGTGGATTGTTTGACCACTTCAGCGATATCATCTGAGAAATTGATCTTAGTCGTATCAAAAAATGCATTTCTAAGGTAATGGGGATTGTGGTGGCGCTTTTTAAAGTAAGCGATATTTTCCGATTGCCTAACCCACCAATTAATTTCATGCCCATTATCTGTGATAATTTTTGCAATAGCGGTTGCCCAACTTCCACTTCCAATTATACCAATTTGCATGTTGCTCATTTTTGCAAACATACGAAACTCAATAAAAAAGGGGCGCATTTTTTAAATGCGCCCCCTATCCGGCTAGTTTTCAACTAAATAAGATTATTTTTTCTCCTCAAATAATTTTTCTTTGGTTACTACATTTACCAAACTGCCCTCTTTTAATGTTTTACTTACTGTGCTATAAGGTCCAGTGATGATTTTATCTCCTACTTTTACTCCAGACACTTCAATAAAATTTAAATCCTGAATATCAGTTTTAACTTTCACCATTTTCACTTTATTGTCCTTTTGCAACACAAAAACTACTTCACTCACATCTTCATCAATAGTTGTAGGTGCTTTTTCAGTACTTGTATTTGCAGTTGACTTAGTTACCTCTGTGTTTTTCCCTTCCCCTTTTGCATCTCTTGTAGTTACTGCATTTAAAGGTACAGTAACCACATTTCTTTTTGACTTGGTTTGTATGTCAGCACTTGCTGTCATACCGGGACGGAAAGGAAATATATTATTGTCCTTAGCTAAATCAGCGTATTCTTCAGGTATTAATCTAATATGTACTTTATAATTAGCAACTTCAGCAGAACTAGATACCCCAGAAATAGCGGTAACTGGATTTGCAATTTTATAAACTACTCCTTTGAATTTTCTATTATTGTATGCATCTACTTCAACAAGCGCCGTATCCCTCAATTTAACTTTAGTAATGTCATTCTCGCCCACATCCACTCTCACTTCAATGCTCTTCATATCTGCAACGCGCATCATTTCAGTACCCGTCATTTGCGCCGTTCCTACTACTCTTTCTCCTTTTTTTACATTCATCAAACTAACAATACCATCCATTGGACAAGTAATGATGGTTCGTGCTAAATCCTTTTCAGCCCTAGCCAATTGTGCTCTTACCCCTTGAATTTGCGCCTCTCCACTTTTGATGGATTCCTTAGCTGAATTATAACTTGATTCCGCTGATCTAAATGCTTGCTCTGTTTGCTCATATTCAGCTCTTGAAACAATTTTATCAGCAAATAATTTTTTATAGCGATCATTCGTTGCTTTAGTATTTTCGTACACGGTTTTTAAACCGCTTAAACCCGCTTTTACATTTTCGTATTGTGCTTTTACTTGATTCACACTTGCAGTCACCTGATCTCGTTGTGAAGAATAAATATCAGCGTAAATTTTTGCTAGTATCTGCCCTTTGGTAACGCGATCACCTTCCTCTACAAAAAGGTTGACAATTTCACCAGAAATATCTGGACTCACTTTTACTTCAATTTCAGGATACACCTTACCACTTGCATTTACAGACTCTGTAATGGTTCTGAGTTGAACCGCTTCCACTGTTACAGCGATACCTTCCTCCTTACCAATCACGCCTGCTTTTTTTAAGCCGATAAGTAAGCCAATCACAATAACAAAACCTACGCCTATCCAAATAATTTTCTTGTTCATTTTTATATATTTTACTTCTGTAATATTTTAATTTATCTGTTTTGTTTATAACTCTAAGGAAACGCCTTTGTAAAATTCTAATAATTTAATTCTAAATACATACTCGTATTGTGCAGATTTAAAATTAACCTTCGCTCTTAAAAAGTTATTTTGGTTATTCAATAATTCAATCGTGCCTAATAAGCCAAGCTCATATCTTTTGGTCGCAAATTGATATGCTTTTTCTGCTGAGCTAACTGCTTTTTGATTCGCATTTAATTTATTCAAAGCAACAATCGCATTGGTATAGGCAGCATAGATATCCTGCTTTAGTTTACGTTGAATATTTTCCTGTTGCAACTCAGTTGATCTGTAATTTAACTTGGCTTGTTGGTAGGATATTTTTGATTGCCCTGCATTGAAAATAGGTATGGACAATTGAAAACTTAAACTTTGACCAAAGTTGTTATTCACTTGATTACCCCAGCCATTCCATATATTACCCCAGTTTCTATTTGCAGTAGTAGCTGTATAGGTAGGACTTTGAACAAAATATTTGCTATTGTTCACTGTTACAAAAGGACTTGCCGGTGTAATTGCACTCAAACCCGTCATATCATAACCAGAAGTATATTTAAATTGATTGGAGAAGTTGGACGACAAGCCATATCCGAAACTTAAGGTTGGATAAAAATTTGCTTTAGCTGCCGCCATTGATTTTGAAGCTGCTTTTACACGCAATCCTGCCGCTTTTACATTTGGCAAATTTTGTTCTGCAATGGTAAAAACATAATCAGGTTGCAAATCAGTAAACGGTTGAATTTTTATCTTTTCAACAGGTTGAACCAAAACATCAAATTCAGTGCTGGCATCTAAATTCAATAATGCTTTTAAACTTAATTTGGTTTGAATTACATTAGAGATAGCCCCAATATAATTACTACTATCATTCGCTAATTGCGTTTCTAACTCCAATAAATTAATTTCAGGGAGCACACCTACTTCCACTCTCTTTTTAGTCGCATTCAATTGCTCAAGTGTTTGTTGGATTTGTATTTTAGTAATTTCAGATTGCTCAATCGCTGATAATACTTGTAAATAAAAAGTGGCTACACTCATTGAAATATCATTCGAAATAGTTTGCTTATCTGTTTCACTTGCTAACCAACTATAGTTAGTGGCTTCTGCATTATTCCTAAGTTTGCCTGCATTAAAAATTTGAACACCCCCATTTAATCCGAAATTATTATATAAAAACTGGGTGTTAGAAAAGCCGTTGGTGGTAGGGTCAATGGAACGCCCTAATCTTAATCCAGCACCTGTAGATCCATTGATGGTTGGTAATCTATTTGAATTCGCTAATTGGGCTTGTAATTTTGCCAATCTCGCTTGCACATCGGCCTGCTGAATAGATATATTATGCTGAATGGCATATTCCACGCATGTTTTTAAATCCCATGGCGTGCCGTTTTGCGCTTGTAAATTGATGCCAATTCCTAGGATTAAAATAGAAAAAATGTATTTCATCGACTTAATTATGTTTTGAACTTCTTTTGAGAATACAAAAGTAAACTAATGCCGCCTAGTTTCCATATTTTTAGACAGACGGAAAAGCCGTCTGCTGAACAGCAATTATGAACGATGAAAGGCTAAAAAAATCAATCCTTGGTTTGAAAAGGGAATAAAATTTATAAAAAACTACTTTTAAACAGTCTTTTTATAATAAAATAGTCTGTAAATGATAGAAACAAGTCCAACCAAGGCAATAGCCGTTAGCGCGGAATAGGGTTTATCAATAACGACCGCCACCGCAACAAACGCATAGGCACATACAAAAATCATACAAAAAATAGGGGTCCATCTTTTCAAATACCCTGTGACCGATCCATCTCCCTGATTTTTACGCCTTAATATTAAAAGGGTCGCTGCCGAGGTACTCATGCCCAAGCAATCCAAAAAAATGCTAAAACTCAATACATCATCCACCCCTTTGCCAAAAAATGTGACCAAGATAGTGGTGAAAGCAAACAAGGTTAATCCGGGAACCAATGCTTCTGTTTTGGGATGCTTTTTTTGAAATAGGGCAGGCAATACTTTATCCTCACTCATCGCAAACATGACACGAGGATTGCTCATTAAAATAACATTCACATAGGCCAATACGCTTAACACCATCGCGAAATCAAAAACTTTAGCACCTAATTTACCAAACCAAGCCTCAAATAATAAGGACCCAATCGCATTTGCGTTTTTCATTTGGTCAAAGCCAATCACTTTAACATAAGTATAATTAATAGAGAGGTATAAAAATAACACGACAAGTATACCCACTACAATTCCCTTTTGCATAATTTTTCCAGAAGCTACTTCAGATCCAAAATTGATGGTTTGTTGATATCCGCCATAAGTAAAAAAAACGGAAACCAAACTTACCAATAATAATAGCGCCCCATTAGTACCATCATAGGTATAAATTTTTCCTTCGTTAATGCCATGCGGCGGAACCGTAACCCCTTTAAATAAAGAAGAAATTAATAAAACGATTAAAGAAATTTTCACCACCGTTAAAATGTTCTGCGTGCGACTGCTCGTTTTTAATCCAAGTAAATTAACAATATAGAAAAGCCCAACGGATACCGAAGCCACTATAATATTAAAAAATGTGCCTGACGGTTGCCCAAATAATAAATCACTCACGTAGTCGGCACCAATTAAAGCGACTACAGCCAAGGAAGCGGCATTGCTAATTAAAATTAAAACATTGATCGTAAATCCTACACCCGGATGATAACAATATGCAAACACTTTATAGTAGCCACCCATCACTGGTAGTCGTTGTCCAATTTCAGCATAAGTTAAAGCACCAAACAAAGCAATCAAGCCACCAATCAACCATGCGCTAAAAAAAATAAGCGGCGTGCCCGATTTTGCTGCAATGGTTGCGGGAGTTTTAAATATTCCCATTCCAATCACTAAGCTCACCACAATCATGGTTAAACTAAAAAAATTAATGGACTGTTTTTGCTTCATAGGTAATCAATGAAAGCTAAATATAATAAAAATGAGCAAGTTTTCAACAAGCCGTTAGTAATTAAAAACACATAGGGATATTTAAATACTACATTTGATTTGGAATTAGGTTCATGCGAATGATTAAAAGGGAATCCCGTTTAAATCGGGGGCTATTCCCGTAGCTGTGAGTTCATTGCCAAAAGCAATCCATGCAATATATCCACTGAAGCAATTTGGGAAGGATGCATTAAAAAGAACAAGCCAGAAGACCTGCCTAATATATACATCAACAGCTTTCGGGTAAAAAGCAGGGATTGTAAAAAATGGATATGCCCTTGCAATACATTGGATAAATTTAAAAAGAAATCTAATGCTTTGCCATTCGCAGGTCAATTAATTATGGTTCTCTTTCTCCAGAAAGCTCATTGTCAACAACAAAAAAACAAACAATGAGCAAAAAATTAATCTCGCTCTCGGTGTGCCTTATCGCCACCACCCTCGCCTTTGGGCAAAAAGACAGTCTCTCGCAATTAAATGAAGCAAAAACTTTAGCCGAAGTTATTGTTACTGCTAACAAAGTAGAACAAAAACAAAACGCTACGGGGAAAGTGCTTACAGTAATTAATGCAGCCACGATTCAAGCGAATGCTGGAAGAAGTATTGCGCAAATTTTAAATGAACAAGCCGGCTTGTATTTGCCCGGCAGCTTAAGCAATGCAGGAACCGTCCCAAGTATTTATATGCGAGGGGCATCCAGTGGTCGCTCCTTAATATTAATAGATGGCATGCCTGTTGGTGACCCATCGATGATTAGCAATGAGTTTGATTTAAATTTAGTGCCTTTAAATTTGATAGAGCGGATTGAAATTTTAAAAGGTGCACAAAGCACCTTGTATGGTTCAGATGCTATTGGTGGTGTGATTAATATTATCACCAAGAATAAATCTATTCCCAACTTTTCCGCAGATATAAGTACAGGCAGTTATGGTACACGAAAAATGAATGCGCAACATAGTAGCACCATGGGAAAGTTGAAATATGCTATAGGATTCGGTAATGAATCTGCCAAAGGATTTTCTTCTGCTACTGATGTGACGGGTAAAAATAATTTTGACAAAGATGGCTATCGCAATAATAATTGGTTTGCCAATATCAATTATGCTTTTAACGAACATTGGAATTTAAAAGCTTCCACGCAACAAACAAGTTACAATGCCGATATTGATTATGGCGCTTTTAAAGATGACAAAGACGAAAAATTTAATAACGCTACCAAATTGACAGGTTTTATTTTGAAATACAAAAAAGAAAAAACTATTTTTCAATTACAATACCAATTAAGCACACAGGATCGTCAATATAAAAACGATAGCCTTGATAAAACTTATACCATTTTTGAAGACAATCAATACGCAGGAAAATCTCATTTTGCGGATGCCTTTTTTTCAAAAGCTATTTCAAAAAATATGCAATGGATTACTGGTGTTGATTTTAGATACGGATCTTACCATCAAACTTATATATCTATAAGTAAATGGGGCCCTTATAATGATAATTTTAAAGATACTTTTCAATACCAAACTGCCTTGTATACCTCTTTATTAATCAATGACGCCTCCAATAAGTGGCTACTAGAATTAGGAGGAAGAAGTAATAAACATGATCGCTACGGGTCCAACCAAACTTTCACGATTAGCCCTTCTTATAAATTAAATGAAACCATTCGATTCATGGCAAGTGCTTCCACTGGATACAAAGCGCCTTCGCTCTATCAGTTGAGTTATAATGACGCATTGAAACCAGAGCAATCATTCAATACAGAAATAGGGATGGAATACAAAACTAACCCCTTATTTTTTAGAGCCGTTTATTACAATAGAACCATTGACAATGGGATAGACTATAATTATATTGATTATAATTTTTTCAATTACATCCAACAAAAAGTAAATGGCTTAGAACTGGAATTCAATTGGAAAGCCAATGAAAAAAATAATTTCTCTGCTAACTATACCTTAATGAATGGACAAGAAACCAATCAAAATAGAGTGACCACTTCCGATACCATTACCTATAACTACTTATTAAAACGTCCTAAAAATACAGCAGGTGTTCAATGGACTTATGAAGTATCCCCTAAATTAAATTTTAGTTTAGCTGCCAGATATATAAGCAAACGATACGATGTGGGTGGCTATGCTGCAGCGGATGTTAGTTTAAACAGCTACACCCTAGTCAATGCACATATTCAATACAAGCTCAATAAGCACCTATTATTGTACGCCGACGCGCAAAATATAAACAATGTGGCTTTTCAGGAAATCAATGGATACAATGCCATGGGGCGAATGTTGATGCTTGGCCTGAGATTGAAATAATATATTCATAACTGCTCAGTTTAAAAAAGCTTTGTATCTTCATACAAAGCTTTTTTTATGGACTTTCATTTTGACCAATTAGTTACAGTCATATTCACCCTATTTGCGGTAATAGATATTGTAGGATCCATTCCTTTGCTAATTGCTATGAAGGAAAAGTCGGGCGCCATAAAATCACTTAGAGTGACGCTAATATCTGGGGCACTCATGATTTTATTTTTATTTTTAGGAAAACCCTTTTTGCAAATTTTAGGTTTAGATGTAAAGTCATTTGCGGTGGGCGGATCAATCGTCATATTTTTATTAGGTCTTGAAATGGTATTGGGTCATGAAATTTTCAAAGGGGATAAAAATGCACATTCAGGCGCAGTAGTTCCCATTGCATTCCCTATTATTGCAGGTAGTGGTACCCTCACCACCATTATGTCCTTAAAGGCAAACTTTGAGGAATACTATATCGCACTTGGCATCTTAGTCAACCTAGTCATTGTTTTTGCTGTTCTAAAATCACTCAATTTTATTGAGCGGATGTTAGGACCCGGCGGCTTACTCGCTGTTCGTAAATTTTTTGGCGTCATATTGCTAGCCATTGCGGTTAAGATATTTTCCAGCAACGTGGGGGCACTTAAAAAATAATTAATTACTATTTAAAATTTGCAATGCTTCGGTATCCTTGTATTCAATGATCAAGGAGCGCAACTGCTTTTTTAAATCCATGATTGTATTTGCTTGTTGTTGCTCATGGATAAGATTATGCATTTCAGTAGGATCCGTTTTTAAATCATACAACTCCCACTCATTCCTTGGTCCGTAAAATCGGATCAACTTATATCGCATGGTACGAATACCAAAATGAGGAGGAACTTTATGCGGCTGTGGATACTCATAATAATGGTAATACATTCCGGTACGCCAATTTTCCACCTTCCCCAATTTTGTCACTAAAGGTAAAAAGCTTTTTCCTTGTATTTCAACAGGCGCTTTAACTCCAGCAATATCCAAAAAGGTAGGTGCAAAATCAATATTCACCACGATATCATTCACTACAGTGCCAGGTTTAATATGTTTGGGATATTTTAATACAAAGGGTGTCTTTAAACTTTCTTCATACATAAATCGTTTGTCAAACCAGCCATGTTCTCCCATATAAAACCCCTGGTCGGACGCATACATCACCACGGTATTTTCAGCCAATCCTGATTTTTCCAAATAGGCTAATATGCGGCCAATATTGCGATCCAAGGATCTGGCCGTGGCTAAATAATCTTTCAAATAACGTTGGTATTTCCATTTGATTAATGCAATGGAGTCTGATTTTACTTTTTCATACTCCAATGCAATTTTTCCATAATAATTTTTATAGGCTAATTTTTCTGCTGGTGTTAAACGTCCAAACATACCTGGTTTATCATAATTAATATTCATCTTTAAATCATCGCCAATCAACATGGTCTTGTTGACCGTCATATCTTGTTCAAGTGCTGCTGTTCGACCTTCATAAGTATCAAAAAAGTTATCAGGCATGGGAAATTGTTGTGCATCATATGCACCCAAATCTTCCACCGCTGGCATCCAATTACGATGCGTTGCTTTTTCACCTACCACTAAAAAGAAAGGTTTTGTGGTATCACGCTTGTCCAACCAGCCTAATGAAAAATCACTAATTAAATTAGTGACATATCCGCTGTATCTCACTGTATCCTTGGACATTTCAACAAAATCAGGTTGAAAATAATTTCCTTGATCCGGTAATACTTTCCAATAATCAAAACCCACTGGCAAGGTTTGTAAATGCCATTTTCCTATCCATGCAGTTTGATAATCAGCTTGGCTTAATAGTTTTTGAACCTGCACCTGACTGCCATCAAAATTTCGTTTAGGACTATTATCAACCAATCCATTCACATGTCCATATTTACCCGTCAGCAACACTGCCCTACTGGGAGCGCACAAAGAATTGGTTACAAAAGCATGATTAAAAATGGCACCTTGTTTGGCTATTTTATCAATGTTCGGTGTTTGCATCAACTTGCTCCCATAGGCACTTATAGATTGATTCGTATGGTCATCTGAAAATATCACTAAGATATTTGGACGCTTGCTTGTTTGCGCAAAACTATTGCTAACATTAAGTATACACAGTAAAAACATTGTCAAAAAAAGGCCTTGTTTCATAGAAAATATTTTATTCGTGAATTGTTTTGAAAATTAATCTTGCTCAAATTTGCAACGCATAATTAATTCGCACGCGTTTCAATTATTTTTAAATTTAACTAATTAAACAGAAAAAACCATCAATTGGGCCTACAAATACAAAGGGGGCCGGAATCCGGCCCCCTTTGT
>RFZW01000310.1 GCA_009920495.1 Chitinophagia bacterium | reverse complement strand
TAATACGTTGGCTTAGGCTAGTAGTATCTAGCACGGGAATTTGATTTATTTTATTATAAATTTTAATGGTATCATTTAAGTTTAGCTTTTGATTAATTCGATTACTTAATATAAGGGTATCTATTTTATTTAGTTTTGTATCAATTCGGTTGCTAAGCCAAGCTGTGTCTGACTTTTTTAACTTCTCATTAAGTCCTATAATCGTATATAATGAAATGGGCTTTAAACTATCGGGGGTATTACTGACTTTATCAATGGCGGCCATCATTTTAAAATCCTTAATGTTGTCAAATCCAGTTCCTCCTTTCTTTACCCCTAAAATTCCATTGATATTTACAGCATCCACTTTGTCTGCATAAAAAGCATAAGGCACATAATTTATTTTTTGAATTCCTAAACTTGAAAAATATAGCTCCCCTGTCAAGTCAACTTCCACTTCTAAAAATTTTTCTGAATTTGACCAGTTGATATTTTCAAAATTCCCAATACTAATTATATTGCGATCTTGTTTACTACCTACCACTACTGAAAATAGGCCAATAGTATTAGTCGTAATTGATTTTATTTCTTGATATTCAATAACACCATTTGTTGAATCCGTTTTAATTGATAGTCGAAGGGTAACAATTTTATTAGCTAATATGATGCCATTGTCGCTTCTGGCAACTCCTTGAAAGTTGATTCCTTTATTTATTTGCCCGTTTAAATTAATAAAATATAGGGTTAGCATTAAAAGAGATAAAATAGTTTTTTTCATAAATTATTATTGTTTTATTACTTTGAAAATTTGCTTTTTCAAAATTGAATTCCCAACAACATAATAAATCGCAATAAAGTAAATGCCCGTATTTGCCGAAGTAAAAAATAGGGTTTGCTCAAATTGAATACCCGACCATGGCCCTTGTATAATTTTTATTAATTGACCTTGGTCATTGCTTATTTCAATTTTTGAAATTTGGATCCCGCTTTGATCACTATGAATTTTTAAATTTTTAATAAAGGGGTTGGGTCCTATTTTAAAGGGTGTGGTTGTTTCAAGAATTTTAAAATCAACCCCAACCCCAAAATCATTTTGTAAAAATCCTGTGGTCAGTAGGAAGTTTTTATTAGAATAAAGGGTGTTGACCAATAACTGCTCTCCAAAGCTCCAATCCCAAATGATGCCTTCTAAAGCTTTTGAATCTGCGTTCACGCTGATGATATTAGGGTACTTTGTTTGTGCATTTAAAG
>RFZW01000309.1 GCA_009920495.1 Chitinophagia bacterium | reverse complement strand
GATACCACGATGCGGGTGCATTATGTACCTTATCCAATACCGACAATGGTGTTCAAGCAAGATTTTACGAAAATGTAAAAAGCATTGCACCAGGACAAAGTGCTGTATTTTACGAAGGGGATGATGTGGTTGCAGGCGGTATTATTCAAAGCGGCGTATTAAACGCAATTCGCTAATCAATTAATCTGCGATTTTTTCAAGCAACGCACCAAACAACGTATCCGCCTGTTTGTCGTATCCTTTAAAGTATTGTTGTTTCACCACTTTAAATTTACCAGTAGCTAATAATTTGGCTACATTATTTTCGTTTTCATTTTGGTATACAGAACAAGTAGCAAATAACAAATGTCCATGAAGTTTCAAAGCTGGAATTAAATTTTCAATAATTTTTCCCTGCAACTCTGTATAGTTGGCAAGTTGCTCCTGCTTAAAGTATTTTAATTGTTCCGGCGTCCTACCCCAAGTGCCACTTCCAGAACAAGGCACATCGGCAAAAATAAAATCGAATTGTTTTTTTATTTCAAATGGATAAACCAAATCCACCACTTGCACAGAAGAAGGCCTGATGCCTGCTTCCGCTAATCGTTTTTCACAATTATGTAAAATAGATTCTCGAATATCTGTAACATGAATTTTAATATTCGCTAAATAATCAAACATTAAAATAGATTTTCCGCCACTTGCTGCGCAGGCATCCCAAACATTTAACACCTGATCCATACTCGTGGGCACGAGTGCAAGTAGGGAAGCAAGTGCTTGTGAATTTATATCCTGGATCACCACTTCTTTATTTAACTCCAATACATTTTGAAGTGAAGTGGTATTAACGAAAGCAAAAGTGGTGGGCGTAATTTCCTGATAAGTAATTTGTGCTGCAATTAGTTTTGGAATTACTTTTTCTCTTTGCCAAGGACGCACCCGAATAAACAACAAGGGTTGCTCCTGATGGGATGCGACAAATTGTTTCACATTTATTTCCGTGGATACATTTTGCACAAGCGGGAAAACAATTTCCCCATCTCTAAAATGCGCATAACAAAATGCAGAAATGCTTTTTCTATCCCGACTACCATGTTTTTTATTAGCCGAAAAATACTTTTTTAAATAATTGGCCAATGGCTCCTGCCCCTGGTAGTTGTCAAGTAAATTATCAGCTATTTGTTGGTGAATCTGTTGGTGCATATATAAAGCCTCGCTTTCGCAGGCGCCCAAAATTAGCGGATAAATTTA
>RFZW01000308.1 GCA_009920495.1 Chitinophagia bacterium | reverse complement strand
ATGATACCGAAAGATTAACCGCTGCTTTAAAAGCCAAGGATCCTTCCAGGTTAGTGATTAATGCGAGTGGATGGAATGATAAGCTGGTAGGAGATATTCGTGATTTTCATGATTATACTATTCATCCAGCGGTTGCTTTGGTCAATAAAAATTATGATCGAGCCCAAGTTTTGGGAGAAGCAGGAGGTTTTGATTTATTGGTTCCTGGTCATTTATGGACCCCTAATTTAAAAACGGAAACCAAATTAAAAACCGATTGGACGCTTGACTTTAAAAAAGGCGTTGTGAAATCAGCGGATGAATTAATAGAAAAGTATAAAATTTTATTGGATGATTTATTCCAACTTAAAAAGTATGGTTTAAATGCAGTGGTATATACACAAATAAGTGATGTGGAAGATGAGATTAGTGGATGGATGACCTATGATCGAAAATTAAGTAAGCTTCCAGAAGCCACATTTGCTGCTTTGCATCAACAATTTTTTAAGCCGACGCTTACTGGTAAATTCATTTTGCCACTTTCAATGAATGAACCGCAACAATGGAATTATAGTTTTACATCTCCCTCCAATGATTGGATAAATAATTCGACTAACGTTAATTTTAAATTAGGCATGGCGCCCTTTGGGATTGATAATAAAAATACACCCAAAGTAAATACCCCTTGGAATACAAATATTTTGTTTTTAAATAAAGAGTTCACTTTAACTTCTCTGCCATCAAAGTTATCCCTGGTGGCCTGTAATACAGGCATGACTGAAGTTCATATTAATGGGGTATATGTGATGCAGTTCAATAATTTTTTAAAGAATGATTCCGAGGTAAAAATTAGTGAAACCTTACTTACGGATAAAGCGATGAAATTGCTTAAAGTTGGTGTGAATCATATATCGCTAAAGTTTAATTTTCCATCGGTAGGGACGCCTGTTTATTATTATGATTTTGGGATAAAGGAATATTAGGATGGCGCTTTCACGATGTTCAAGCGCAACAAATAAAAGTATCATTATATTAGGATGGCGCTTTCACGATGTTCAAGCGCATCCTGTCGTATTGGGCTTACCCAAAGCCCTTTAAAAACATCAGCGGATTTTTTGCATCTAGGAGAATGATTAAATACGCGCTTCGCTGCTATTTGTGAATTAGAACTCGCTTCGCTCATTATTAATTAAATACGCGCTTCGCGCGTTTGCTATAAATCCTTGCCTGTTTTTAATAGCAAGCTATTAACACAG
>RFZW01000307.1 GCA_009920495.1 Chitinophagia bacterium | reverse complement strand
AATGCTTCAAGTGTAAATCTACGATAAAATTTTGTAAAAGCCATAAATAAAATATAAGTAAGTAAACTGGCAAGTGACAACAAATATAAGCTAGTTAAGCATTCAATGCGGGCCTTAAATAAAAAATACAATAATAGCCAGCAACCTGAAACGGCAATAAAAGTTAATGTTCTTAAAAAACCATAAAGCGCAACATAATTTTGCATTTTTGGTAAATGATTAGCGGCATGTTCAACGCAATAATGATAAACAAACCTGAAATAATCATCAGTTTCCGGATTTTTTTTGGGAGTATCTTTTTTTAAGACCCCACTTGCACTTAATAGCGCTTGAATTTTTAATTTAATTAAATCAGCAAGCAATCCATCAAGTTTATAAAGCTCCCTAAACTTTAACCCATATCCAATTAGAAAATCAAAAAGAACCACTGGAAAAAGAATGAATATCAGAAGAACGCGTGCAGTAATCTTGACTCTCTTTGGTTGTTCGGGTGTGAAATATGGATCAACATGAACATTTAGCAAATACTTGGATGGATAGCCTGCTGACCATATTGAATACCTCTCAACAGTTATAGATGATAAAAAACTTAATATATGTCCAAGAACATAGGCTGAGAGAATAAAAGGAATATATCCCCCAACATCATCAATTTCTTTAATTGGCATTAAAAATTCAGAAATACTCTCCATCCCCAAAATTTTTGGGGAGATAAAAGCTAAACCGTAGAGAAATATAGCGCCTGGCGTAAAATACCCAAGAAAATCATAAAATGAAAATGGATTTTGTTTTGATTCCATACGCCAGCTCTTATCAAAATGAATAGACTTAGTCTATTCTTAATTAATAAATTAGTGCTAGAAAGATTTTAGAGAATTTATTTGAAATTATGCTGAGTGAGGTGTATGACAAAAATATCCTCAAAATTTTGAATTTACAAAAACTTATCTTCTGATAAGTCTTTGTTTTTATTGGTGCCGGGAGCGAGAATCGAACTCGCACGCTGTTGCCAGCGCGGGATTTTGAGTCCCGTGCGTCTACCAATTCCGCCATCCCGGCCTTTAGAAGCTTATAACCTAAACATTATAGATAATATCGGCTTATATCTGATAACTATATTAAAATTATAGGAATTCAAAATTTAATACAAAGACTATGCTAAACATCATAAAAAGTATCTTATCTGCCTTTTTTGGCATCCAAAGTAATAGAAAATTTTCTCAGGACGATGCTTTTGTTCAAAAACATGGGATAAAGTAT
>RFZW01000306.1 GCA_009920495.1 Chitinophagia bacterium | reverse complement strand
AAAAATACGGGTACCTCTTGGCTCGTCTGAAGTGTTTAATAATACAACTGCATTGTCATCAAAACGGATATAAGATCCGTCCTTACGACGCAATTTGTTTTTTGTACGTACAATGACTGCTTTAGATACGGTACCTTTTTTAATACCGCCTGCAGGAATTGCATCTTTTACAGTGACAACAATTTTATCACCGATTTTTGCATAGTCTTGCCCACTATTACCTAATACTTTGATACAAAGTACTTCCTTGGCGCCACTATTATCAGCTACATTGAGCCTACTTTCTTGCTGAATCATTTTTTTTAGCTTTTAGCTTTTTTCCTTCCTTTTACAAGGTTGGGTGAATACTGTTTATTACTGTTTTCGGGTTTTAGTTTATTTCGCTTTTTCAACGACTTCTACTAATCTCCAACGCTTTGTTTTACTTAATGGACGCGTTTCCATGATTTTAACTACATCGCCAATTGCACACTCTTGTTTCTCATCATGCGCATGGAACTTTGTTGTCTTTTTCACGAACTTTCCATAAATCGGATGCTTTACTTTTCTTTCAACAGCTACAGTGATGGTTTTATCCATTTTGTCGCTAGTAACAACACCAACTCTAATCTTACGTAAATTTCTTTCTACCATTGTTTTCAATTTTTGGTTAGCTTATCTGGTTAATTAGATACCTAACTCTTTTTTCTTTAATTCCGTTTTTAAACGGGCAATGTCTTGACGAAGTCCACGAATACTCATTGGATTCTCTAAAGGAGAAATCGTATGAGCGAACTCTAGTTTTTTAAGTCTTAATTGATCTTCATCGATGCGTGCTTTGATGTCAACGATGCTCAAATTTTTTAAGCTTTTATTAAAATCGTATTTTTTGTTTGCCATAGCAAATGCTTTTTTTTGTTTACGCTTAAATTAATTACAAGTCTCTTCTTGTTACGAATTTAGTTCTGATTGGTAATTTTTGAGCCGCTAAACCCATTGCCTCTTTTGCAACTTCTGGTGTAACACCATCAATTTCAAAAATGATACGACCTGGTTCAACTACTGCTGCCCAAAATTCAGGGTTTCCTTTACCTTTACCCATCCTCACCTCTGCAGGCTTACGAGTGATAATTTTATCTGGGAAAACACGAATCCATACATTTCCTTCTCTTTTCATTGCACGTGTCATGGCTTGACGAGCAGACTCTAATTGTCTGTTGGTTAACCAAATTGGATCTAATGATTTTAATGCAAAAGAACCAAATGCAATAGAAGTTCCACG
>RFZW01000305.1 GCA_009920495.1 Chitinophagia bacterium | reverse complement strand
TTGTACCCCAAAAGCCACTGGTTAATACATGGATAGCATATGTCTATTTATGTTTAATTCGTTGAATAACATTAAATTAGTTGTAGGGCGATTTAAATGGTATTATTTTCTCTAAATTCGAATTATGAAGACAATGAACTTGAACATTCCTGATAATGTAGAAATCAATAACAACGAACTAACCGTTATCGTTGCTACTAGATTATACGAAATTGGGAAACTATCACTTGGTCAAGCTGCCGAAATGATCGGATGTTCTAAAAGTTCCTTTATTGAACTATTAGGAAAATATAATATTCCCATTTTTAATTACCCTGCATCTGATTTAGCATCAGATGTAAGTAATGCATAAAAATATTATTGTTGACACCAGCTGTCTAATTATTCTTACTAAAATTAACGAGCTTAATCTACTTAGGCTTCTTTATTCTAAAGTTTTTGTTACTAAAGAAATTGCAAATGAGTTTGGTAGTGAATTGCCAGATTGGGTTGCTGTTTACCCAATCGAGAGAAATAATATAAAATTACTTTTTGAATCAAAAATAGACAGGGGTGAGGCAAGCGCAATTCTATTGGCATTAACAATGCCAAATAATGTTACCGGCACTATTGGTGTAATAATTGCAGCAAAGAATAAAAATATAATATTGAGTATAAAACCAATTTTAGATAAAATAAAAGAAACAAATTTTTATATATCTAAAGAGATTGAAGATGCGGCCTTAATGTTAGCAAAAGAAATATAAAAATTTCTCCTTACTCCACCACCCCGTCTGTAATCACTACATCGCTTAAAGCCCCGGTGCATAAGCCTTTGATGGTGATGGATTCGCCAACTTTTTGTGCTATGGGGAGGTTACTAGACATAGTTATAGATACATTAGAAAATGAATCGCTACGACCAATCACTAGGGTTGTTTTACCTTCCTGATTTTTATCAATACTTAAAAGGTTGCCTGTGACTACTACCGCCTTATTTAAATATAAGCTATTGGCTAATTTTTCATCGGCCTGGTATTTAGCAACTAAGGAATCAGATGTAATTACAATGCCGGTTTCTGATTGTACTTGTCTACGATGTTGACTTGAATATACAAATACGTAATAGTAAACACCAAAAGCAATGGCAGCTATCAATGCAATTGCAATGATTATTTTATTTTTTGTAGACATAGCTTTCGGTTTTTATTCGCCCTATTAAAACTTTAAGTTCTTCAACTCCTTCGGCTTTTTTAAAGTAAACACCCTGGAAATATTGAATCCAAATCG
>RFZW01000304.1 GCA_009920495.1 Chitinophagia bacterium | reverse complement strand
GCGCTGAAGTCGGCCTGGGCGTAGTCATACACGCCGCCGGACACGACCACGTTCAACGTGCCGAGGTCCTTGTCCACCAGGCCGGCCGCGGCCGCCTTGGAGGTCTGCGTCACGGCCAGCAGGTCGGCCAGCGTGCCGGCGGAGGCCGTCGAGGCCGTCACGACCAGGTCGCCCGAGGTGTTCGCGGCGACGAGGGCGCCCGTGGCGGTCAGCTTGGCGTTGTTCGCCGTGGTCGCCACCCGCAGCGAATCCTGGAAGGCCGCGTCCGTGGTCAGCGTGTTGACGAAGGCCAGCGTCTGGTCGGCGAGGACGTCGCCCTTGCGGACGTTGCCGAAGGCCAGCACGCGGTTGGTCACCGCCGACTGCGCGTAGTCGTAGGCGGCGCCGGTCACGGCGATCGACTGGCCGGCCAGGCCCACGTTGACGAGGTCGGCGACGGCGTTGGCGTTCGAGGTCAGCGTCAGGGCCACCGTCGCGTCCAGCGAGCCGGCCAGCTTGGCCTTCACGCCCACGTTGCCCGCGGCGCCCGCGAGGATGTTCGCCGGGTCGATCAGCGTCAGGTTGCCGTTGGCCGTGGCGGCCGCGACGTCGAGGCTCGCCGTGATCGTGCCCGCCAGCGAGCCGGCCGTGGCCGCGCGCACCGTCACCGCGCCCGTCGCGTCCGCGGCGATGTTCGCCGGGTTGGTCAGCGCCAGGCGGGCGTTGCCCGTGGTCGCCGTCACGTCGAGGCTGTCCTGGTAGGCCGCCGCGGTGATCGCCGCGTTGCTCACGCCGACCGCGCGCACCGTGCCCGTGCGGACGTTGCCGAAGGCCAGCGCCGGGGCGACGGCCGCGTTGGCCAGGTCGTAGACCGCGCCCGTGATCGCCACCGCGCCGCCCGTCAGCGCCTGGCCGGTCAGGCCGGCCACGCCGTTGGCGTTCGAGAAGAAGGCCAGGCCCAGCGTGTCGGCCAGCGCGCCGGCGGAGGCCGTCGAGGCCGTCACCGTCACGTCGCCCGTCGCGCCCGCCGCCGCGTTCACCGGCAAGGAAACCGCCAGCTTGCCGTTGGTCACCGCGCCCGTCACGTCGAGGCTGTCCTGGAACCCGGCGTTCGTGAACAGCGTGTTCGTCACGGCCACCGAGCGCGTCAGGCTGCCCGTGCCCTTGCGGACGTTGCCGAAGGCCAGCGTCGCGGCGCTGAAGTCGGCCTGGGCGTAGTCATACACGCCGCCGGACACGACCACGTTCAACGTGCCGAGGTCCTTGTCCACCAGGCCGGCCGCGGCCGCCTTG
>RFZW01000303.1 GCA_009920495.1 Chitinophagia bacterium | reverse complement strand
AGGGTAGATGGTGTAATATTTTTCCAATGCTTACCGCCGTCTTTGGTAATATGAATTAAGCCATCATCAGTACCAGCCCAGATGGTATTGATATCTTGGTAGGATGGCGCAACACTATAAACAACCCCACGCCTTGCCATTGTTTTTAAATCAGGGGTATTAAAAATTCCAACACTTTCTGGAATATCATAACTTTCTCTTGTTAAATCAGGACTAATTTGTTCCCATGTGTCACCACCAGTAGTTGTTTTAAAAATAACACTACCTGCAAAAAATAAAGTTTTATTATCTACTGGTGAAAAAAGTACGGGCGCAGTTCTAATGAATCGCACCTTACCTGTTCTTACAGATTCTGGTGAAATATTTTGTACCTGACCCGTTAATTTATTATACTTGGTAATTTTTCCGCCATAAATAATATTAGGATCTAGTGGATCAGCGGCAATGTACCCATATTCTTCAACGCCCACTGGATGCCATCTTACATGATAAAATTGCGCAGTAGGTTGATTATACCAACTAGAGTAAGTTTCGCCACCATTCACAGTAATAGTACCACCTTGATCTAATCCAATGGCAATAATATTTGTGTTGTTTGGGTTAATCCAAATTCTATGATAATCATCGCCACCTGGCGCACCTTTAATTCCTTCCCAATTTTTTCCACCATCTACTGATTTCCACATGACCACATTTGCTGAGTAAACAATGTTTTCATTTTTTGGATCTGCTTTTACTTCTGCAAAATCTGCACCTCTGCCCCATAACCTGCCGTCGGAAGTTAATAGATACCAAGATTCACCAGCATCATCACTACGATAAATACCCCCATTTTTTTCAGCATCTACAGTTGCATACATTCTTTTAGAATTACTAGGTGCAATTGTAAAACCGATTCGACCTAGTCCATCCTGTTTGGTTGTAGGTATATTTCCTCCATCAATGGATTTGTATAATCCACTTGGTTCGCCATTCCATGCACCATTTTCCCAAGGGCCTTGTCGCGCCGACCAAATGGTAGCAAAAATGATGTTCGTATTATTTTGATCAATACCCACTTGCACAGCGCCCGTGTTTTCATCAATGTATAAAACTTGTTGTAGTGTTTTACCACCATCCAAACTTCGGTAAACGCCACGCTCTTTATTAGGGCCATAAGGATGGCCTAAGGCTGCAACAAAAATTCTGTTTTCATCATAGGGATCAATACTGATACCACCTATTTGTTGTGCATCAAACAATCCCATATTTTTCCAAGTAGCTCCAGCATCTGTTGATTTATATAAACCA
>RFZW01000302.1 GCA_009920495.1 Chitinophagia bacterium | reverse complement strand
TTTTTCATAGGGGGTAAGTGTTAAATTGGATTCAGGTGTTGGCATTCGAACATGAGGATCATCACTTAGTATACGACGAACTAGATCACTTTTAGCAATACTACCTGGCTTAATTGCCTTATAGCCATTTTCACCTTTGTGGCTATAGGCAATATCACTAATGTCTAATCTTAAATTTGCTTTTTGTTTTTTGGCGTCGGGCCCATGACAAGCAAAACACTTATCTGATAAAATTTGTTTTACGGCAAAATTATAATCGATTTCTTCAGGCAATTGTGCTATTTGATTTTGCACTTCAGCGGGAATATCAATTTTTTCGCAAGCGGAGAAAATAAAAACAAATAGTAAAGTAAAAAGAATAGCATTTAATTTTTTCATAGCGCGCAAATACGTCAATTAAAGTTACTGAAAACCGCTGAATTATATCGCTAGCCAAAAAAGGATATGATTAGCTTTTTTGAATAACCCACAAGTGGCTTAAAGTTATTGAAAACCACTGATTTACATTTGAAGGCAAAAGCGAAATTATGTACTTTTTTAGCATATTGAATAAAGCATCATTTAGATAGCGAAAAGCCCGTTATATTTGAATTAGCAAAGATTGAATTACACGTAAATCTTAACTTTTATAAATTTTTAAAAATACTTTATGCAATTTATCAAATTGAAATATTTAATTATCGCTACAACTTTTTCATCTGCGATTTTTGGACAAAATTTTTATGTGTCAACAAAAGGGAATGATAAAAATAATGGAAGTATCGAAAGTCCCGTAGCAAGCTTAACGACGGCACAAAAATTAGTACAAAATAACAAGGCAAAGAATTCAAAAGGAATAACCGTTCATATTGCACCTGGTCAATATAATTTAACAAGGACTTTTGTATTAAACGAACAAGATAGTGGTCAAATTGGAAAAGAAATTATTTGGAAAGCCGAAAAACCAGGAACAGTAAGCATTACCGGTGGTAAAAACATACAACCAAATTCATTTACCCAAGTAAAAGACGCTACAATTGCCAAACGATTAAATCAAAATGCAATTAAAAATATCGTACAGGTACATCTGCCAAGTATCGGAATAACTGACTTTGGATCTCATAAGCAATTTGGACATACCATTGCAGTTACACCAGCACCATTACAATTATTTTTTAATGGAAATCCAATGACCCTTGCTAGATATCCCAATGAAGGATATATCAAAATAGGAAAAGTAATCGACAAGGGATCGGTTCCAAGAAGTTTGGACAAATCTAATAGAGGCGGAAAATTTGAATATACAGATGC
>RFZW01000301.1 GCA_009920495.1 Chitinophagia bacterium | reverse complement strand
ATGTAAAACAGCGCACTGCCATGGTGATGAAAGCCTTAAAACAAAATCACATTGATCTGTAAATAAACACCGGAAGTATAAAAGTTGGTTAAATAAGAATGAAGTAAATATAAATACGGAAAGTATGCGCCAAAAAAAATGAGCCCATTGGACTCATTTTAAATTATGTATTAGTTGGTAAAAACCTTGAGGCTATTTAATTTCCCAAGTTTCTTTACCACGAATCAACTTATCTAAATCACCAGGACCTTTGCTAGTCATTGCTTCTTCAATTTGCAATGCCATCATATCCTCATAACAAGGACGATCATTGGTATAGAAAATACCAAATGGTCTTGGGAAAACCGCTCCTTCCTCAGAAGGGTTATCAAATAAGCGGGTTAATATTTGTGCTTTATAAAAATCTTTCTCATCATGAATCCACATATCATCTGCTGAGTATTTATCTCCAATTTCAACAACTTCAGGACGCATGCCATCAAAACGAATACCTTTTTCACCGTTGGCACCAAAAGTTAATGGCTTTCCTTGTTCAACAAATAAGCCATGCACCATTTTTGTTGATTTTTCAGTGAATATTTCAAATGCACCATCATTAAAGATGTTACAGTTTTGGTATATCTCTAAAAACGATGTTCCTTGATGTTGCTCAGCACGCGTAATCATTGCTTGCATATGCTTAGGGTCACGATCCATGGTACGACCAACAAAACTTGCATCAGCACCTAATGCCAAAGCTGCAGGATTAAATGGATGATCAATACTTCCTACAGGCGAACTTTTTGTAATTTTATTTACTTCAGAAGTGGGAGAATATTGTCCTTTTGTCAAACCATAAATTTGGTTGTTGAACACCAAAAAGTTAACATTAAAGTTTCTTCTTAATAAATGAATAGTATGGTTACCACCAATACTCATTGAATCACCGTCACCCGCTACAATCCAAACACTTAATTCAGGGCGAGATGCTTTTAAACCACTTGCAATGGCAGTTGCTCTTCCATGAATGGAATGCATACCATAGGTATTCATATAATAAGGGAAACGGCTACTACAACCAATTCCACTAATAATTACAATATTTTCTTTTGGAACACCAATGGTTGGCATTACTTTTTGAACAGAGGCCAAAATGGAATAATCTCCACAGCCTGGACACCAACGAACCTCTTGGTCAGTTGCAAAGTCTTTTGCAGTTAAAGCAGCTAATGTTGGGGCTAATGTTTCAGTCGACATATCTATCACTTATTTTAGTACGCGAAATTACATAATCAAGGTCAAATTTTACGC
>RFZW01000031.1 GCA_009920495.1 Chitinophagia bacterium | reverse complement strand
GGCGCTTATTATATTTCTAAATTAACCAATGTCGTTGTTTCTACTGCAAATATTGACGCCCACGCAAGAATCGTTTTGCAAAAATTTATTCAACGTGAATTAATTAGAATTAGTGGAGAAGTGATTGCGAATGCCTATGAGGATAGCACGGATGTTTTTGATTTACTTGACGATAGTGAAACAAAAATGTTTAACATCACCAACAACTATTTAAAGAAAAATTTCGTTGATATTGGATTTGCTTTGGCAACTGCGATTACAAGAATTGATGAATTAAGAACGAAGAAAGATGAAATATCTGGTGTGCCTAGTGGCTTTGCCAGCTTAGATAGAATTACGTATGGTTGGCAACCCACCGATTTAATTATTTTAGCGGCGCGACCTTCTGTGGGTAAAACTGCATTTGCATTAAACCTTGCGCGTAATGCTGCATTACATCCTACAAAACCACAACCCGTTGGCTTTTTTAGTTTGGAGATGAGCGCCTCTCAATTGGTACAACGTATTTTGAGTGCGGAGAGTGAAATTAAAATGGAGAAAATTTCAAGAGGTAAATTAGAGGATTACGAATACCAACAATTGCATGCAAAAGGTATTAAGCGATTAGAATCGGCCCCTATTTATATTGATGATACAGCGGCTTTGAATATTTTTGAATTCAGGGCAAAGGCACGTAGGTTGGTGAACAAACACCAGGTTAAAATGATCATCATTGACTACTTGCAATTAATGAGTGGTTCAGGGGATCGTAATTCAAACAGAGAACAAGAAATTAGTAATATATCTCGAAGTTTAAAGGCCTTGGCTAAGGAATTAAATATTCCAATCATTGCTTTATCTCAGTTGAGTCGTGCGGTAGAAACAAGAAAAGAAAGCAAGATGCCGCAATTGAGTGATTTGAGAGAATCAGGTGCGATTGAGCAAGATGCGGACATGGTTATGTTTATCTATCGTCCAGAATATTACGAGGTAATGAGTAATGAAATGGGAGAAAGCACACAAGGTGAAACTCATATCAGAATTGCCAAGCACCGTAATGGTTCTTTGGATTTAATTAAATTAAGAGCGCGCTTAGATATTCAACGTTTTGAAGAATGGGATGGCGAAGGTGGTATACCTGGCTTAGGAAGTAATTACAAACCAGTATCCTCACTCCCAGGAAATACAAGTAATGATGGTGGTCGTTTTTTTATCCAAGGAAGTAAAATGAATGGCGGCGAATTTGATGAAGGCATCAATGACGAAGACCAACCCTTTTAACATGAAAAGTTATTTTTAAGTTGCATAAATAATTTTATAGCTTTTAACTTGCTTCATACTTTTTCAAATTCACATCCATGCCTGTACCCTATTTTTACGAGCCTTCCCTAATCATCGGCGTAAATCAGTTTACACTTAGTCCGGAAACAAGTAAGCATTGCGTACAAGTATTTATTTCCTTATTAAAAAATGCAGTTCGCTTGGAATGGCTTTTTGAAAAAGCAACCGAAATGGGTATCCATCAAATTGTGCCAATTATTTGCGAACGCACCATTCATGAAAGATTCAAAATGGATCGTATGCAAAATATTTTGCAATCTGCCATGATCCAAAGCCAACAAGCATGGCTTCCTTTACTTTCCGAACCTATCGAATTTGATGCCTTTATACATAAGCACAAAGCATCGGTAAATTTAATAGCGCACTGTGAACCAAGCGAGAAAAAAAATATCAAAGAAATAATTGCACGGGATGATGTTAATTTATTGATTGGTCCAGAAGGCGATTTTTCAAGTTCCGAAATTGCGACGGCTATTTCAAATAATTACACCTCCATCCAACTTGGCCCTACCCGACTCAGGACCGAAACTGCTGGAATTTTTGCATTGAGTGTATTAAAAATATTTTAATTTGTAGCAATGAATATTATTGAAGTAAAATCAGCTGCATCTGAAAAAGCATTTTTAGCCATTAATGCCGAGTTAAATAAGCACAACCCTAATTATATTCGCCCCTTAGATAATGAGGTCAAACAAGTTTTTGATCCCAATAAAAATAAATTATTTCAAAACGGCGACGCAGCAAGATGGCTTTTACAAAATTCCGATGGTAAACCCATTGGAAGAATTGCCGCTTTCCATTACAAAGAATATAAAAATAAAGGAACCGAATACCCGGTCGGCTGTATTGGATTTTTTGATTGTATCAATGAGCAACAAGCTGCGAATTTGCTTTTTGACACTGCAAAATTATGGCTACAACAAAATGGCATGGAAGCTATGGACGGGCCTATCAATTTTGGAGATAGAGACAAGTGGTGGGGCTTGATGGTGGAAGGTTTTGAAGCGGAACCCATGTATGGCATGTCATTCAACCCTTCCTATTATGAGACCCTTTTAACCAATTACGGTTTTAAAAATTATTACAATCAGTATTATTATAGAAAAAATTTACTTACCCCACTTCCAGCGCGCTTTGAAGAAAGGTATCATAAGTTCAAAGCTAAGCCTGATTATACCGCTGTTCATTTGGATAAAAGCAAGCTCGCAAAATATGCCCAGGATTTTGTTACCATCTATAATTCGGCATGGGCACAACACGGAGAAGAAAAAGCCATCACACTGCCTCAAATTATAAAACTATTTAATTCCTTAAAGGCCGTCATGGACGAAAGGGTGATTTGGTTTGCTTATTATAAGGAGGAACCCATCGCAATGTTTATTAATATCCCGGATGTAAATCAATACTTTAAATACTTTAATGGCACATTAGGCCTATGGCAAAAACTGCATTTATTGTGGATGAAATGGACAGGACAAAATAATAAATTAACGGGTTTAGCTTTTGGCGTGGTTCCCAAGTACCAAGCATTGGGTATTGATAGTTTTTTAATTAACTCCTGCCATATTCTTTTAAATAAAATAAAATTGTACGACCAATACGAAATGGGTTGGGCGGGCGATTGGAACCCAAAAATGGTCAATATTTACAAAAGCTTGGATGCCCTTCCAAGCAGAAGAATGGTCACATTTAGGTACATTTTTAACGCAAAATCACATCCATTTGAGCGTCATCCCATCATGGAATATAAAACAGGTGGCTAATTTTTACCTGTTTGAAAATTGGGGGATAACATTTAATTCATAGACTATAAGTTTTGATTTTGAATGTGTATATTGCGCGTCAAGTATGGAAAATTTTATAGTATCAGCACGGAAATATAGGCCCCAAAACTTCAGTACAGTAGTGGGACAGTCGCATATTACGACCACCTTAAAAAATTCCATTTTAAACAATCATTTGGCGCATGCATTTTTATTTTGTGGCCCAAGGGGTGTAGGTAAAACTACCTGCGCGCGTATATTAGCCAAAACAATTAACTGTACAAAAGTTACCAAGGAAGGGGAAGCCTGTAATACTTGTGATAGCTGCGTTTCCTTTGAAAAAGGGGCGAGTTTAAATATTCATGAATTAGATGCGGCAAGTAATAATTCCGTGGATGATATCAGAACATTGGTTGAGCAAGTTCGTTTTGCTCCACAAGCCGGAAAATACAAAGTATATATAGTGGATGAGGTCCACATGTTAAGTTCAAGTGCATTTAATGCATTTTTGAAAACACTAGAGGAGCCGCCGCCATTTGCTATTTTTATTTTAGCGACAACCGAAAAACATAAAATTCTTCCAACCATATTAAGTCGCTGTCAAATATTCGATTTTAGAAGAATCAATTCCAACGATACCGTTTTGCATTTGGAGGAAATTGTTGGCAAGGAAAAAATTAAGGCAGAAAAAAATGCATTACAGCTCATCGCTCAAAAAAGTGAAGGTTGTATGCGTGATGCATTAAGTATCTTGGATAAAATTGTCAGCTTTTCCAATGGTGCCTTAACTTACGAAAATACACTTGAGCATTTAAATATTTTAGATGAGGCTTACTATTTTAAACTATTGAAATTTTTAACCGCGCAGGATTTAACCAGCGCTATGCTTTTGTATGATGAAATCAATCAAAAAGGATTTGAAGGCGACATGGTATTATACGGCTTAGCAGGTTTTATAAGAAATATTTTGGTATGTAAGGATCCAGCGAGCGCACATTTATTAGAATCCATTGAAGGCTGGCGGGAGCAATACATCGAAACAGCTAACACAACTAGCACGCCTTATTTGATAAGTGCTTTGAATATTTTAAATGAGTCTGAGATTCAATTTAAGATGGCACGCAACAAACGTTTACATGTGGAGCTCGCATTAATTAAGCTCAATTTTTTACAACAAGCCATTGAATTAAGTATGCAGGAAGGCGAACTAGTAAAAAAAAAACTAGTTGACGTAAGCTATCCCATAAAAACGAAGCGTATTTTGCCATTAGGTAAAATGGTAGTGAATGAGCAGGCCAAATTAATGATCGAAACCGAAACCCCGATCAGTCGTCCAGCAAAAACGATGCCTTCCATCGAGACTAATCAGTCGCAAAAGGATAATACAAGGGAACAGATCCCCGCGGTCAACCTTCCATCGCAAGAATTACCAGTACAAAAAATCACAACTGCCACAAGTACGAGCAGCCCTGCCCCATCCGATACGATGAGCACCAACGATGGCAGTAATAAAAAGAATCTATTAGCCGCATTACAACAAAAGTATGGTTCAAAATATAATATCGAAGAAGTAAAAGAACCCATTCCATTAGAAATGGATATACTAAAAAAATGTTGGGATGATTACACAGCTTATCTATTAGATGCATTAAAGCATTCCTCCGCCGGCACATTTAAGTTAGCCATTTTGGAAATTTTAGACCCACTCCATTTTACGGTAACCGTCTCGGCATTAACCGCGCAAAAATTTGTGGAACAAGAGCGCATGAATTTACTTGAAAAAATTTGGGAGACCTTTAATAATAGGGCCATTCAGTTTTCCATATTGGTAGATGCTGGAGAAAAAGAAGATGTACCACTCCATTTAAGATTAAACAGCAAGCAAAAATTTGAACGTATTGCGGAACAGTACCCCTTGGTGCAAGAATTTAAAACCAGACTGAACTTAGAAATTCTTTACTAAAATTTCAGTTGGGCATTTTTTAAGTCTATTTTTATTCGCTTATTTAAACTTAGTTGATTTTGCGAATCATCGACTACTATTTAAATATTGAAATTATAATTGCTTGAATAGCTAAAAGGGATTTGTACTTAAAGCTTCGCTTTGTTGTATCCTTTCTGCTTTAAATATTGAAAAACTTTTTGACGGTGGTCTCCTTGAATAATTATTTCCCCCTCTTTTACGGAACCGCCAGTGCCACAATGATTTTTTAACGCTTTGCCGATACTTTCCATATCCGACAACTTGCCAACAAACCCATAAATAATGGTAACCGTTTTACCAGCTCGATGTTTGGTTTCCAGAATAACCCGAAGTGGTTGCTCCCCATTAGCCAATGTTTCCATTTCATCCGCTGCTACTGATGGAATGGCTGCTGGATTTGTACTATACACGAAAGGCGAACTATTTTTATTGTTTTTACTCATTACAAAAGAATTAAAAATATTTAATTGCAACAAAAAAGGATTTTTAAAATGGGGAATGTAAATTTCTACTAAAATTAACTGCCTCAACAATTACAAAATTGATTGAATTAACTAATTCGAATACTTACAATTGAAACACCATTTTTTGTTTCTTGCAGCAACAAACTTAAATTAAATTTTCCTTGTGCGGATAACAATTTACCAGTGATATAAATAGTGGTGCCCAATTTTCGTTCTGCATTTTTTTCAAAACCAATAATATTCTTATTGCTAAAAAAAAGCTGTAATTGCTGATTGGCTTGAGCAGGTGTAACCTGTTTTTGCGCGGATTGATCTAAAATATTTACTTCAGATGCTGCATCCCAAAAGGACAACAAATTGCTAAAATTTGCGGTTTGTAAAGTTTGCACCAAGGTTTCCGTTTCATTTTGCGCCATAACCACACCCAATGAAAATGTAAAGCTGAAAACAAGTAGTATTTTTCGAAGTAAATGCATATTTTTTGGGATTAAAACTGCTTAAAGTTTGTAATGTGCCTAGTATTTTGAAACTTTGTGGTACAATTTAATTAAAATCAAACGGGTAGCTTCCAAAAAGTCAAAAATATGTCCAAAAAAGTAATTTTAGTGATCATGGATGGCTGGGGATTGGGCTTAGTTCCGACTGCAGACGCAATTCAACAGGCAAAAACACCTTTTGTAAGCAGTTTGGCGCAATCTTATCCGCATAGCACCCTAGTGACTTGTGGGGAAGCAGTTGGTTTACCTGATGGGCAAATGGGCAATAGTGAAGTGGGGCATTTAAATTTAGGTGCAGGAAGAATTGTTTATCAAGAATTACAAAGAATTAATGTGTCGATTAGGGAAGGTGCATTTGCAAAAAATGAAACCTTACTTGCCTCCATAAAATACGCCCAACAAAATAACAAGCCACTGCATTTATTAGGATTAGTGAGTGATGGCGGCGTTCACGCGCATACCAGTCATTTAAAAGCAATTTGTGATGTTTGTAAGAAGGAAGGATTAAAGGAAGTATACATTCATGCTTTCACGGATGGTCGAGATACCGATCCTAAAAGTGGGCTTGGATTTGTACAAAATTTAGAATCGCATTTACTTAATTCAGTGGGCAAAATTGCATCCGTTAGCGGAAGATATTATGCAATGGATCGTGATAAGAGATGGGAAAGAGTAAAATTTGCCTATGATGCATTAGTAAATGCACAGGGACCTTCCGCCAATTCAGCTTTGGAAGCCATCCAAGAAAATTACGACAACAATATCACTGATGAATTTATCAAACCTACCATCATCCTTGATAATGGCCAACCTATAGCGACTATCAAGCAAGGCGATGCTGTTTTGTGTTTTAATTTCAGAACCGATCGTTGTAGAGAAATTACAGAAGTTTTATCTCAAAAAGATTTTCCTGAATTTGGAATGACACCATTAGCATTGCACTATACAACTTTAACAAAGTATGATGAAACATTTAAAAATGTACAGGTAATTTTTGAAAATGACAACTTAGTCAATACGCTGGGTGATGTACTAGCACAAAATAATAAAAAACAAATTCGCATTGCTGAAACTGAAAAATATCCGCATGTGACTTTCTTTTTTAATGGCGGGCGTGAGATTCCTTTTGAAGGTGAAACACGCATCATGGCATCCTCACCAAAAGTAGCCACTTATGATTTGCAACCTGAAATGAGCGCCAATGAATTAACTGAAAAATTATTACCTGAAATAAATAAAGGGGAAGCCGATTTTATATGCTTGAATTTTGCCAATGCGGATATGGTTGGACATACGGGTATATTTAGCGCAGTGGTAAAAGCTGTAGAAACCGTAGACAGTTGTGTTGAAAAAATTGTAACGGCTGGTTTACAAAACGGGTATACATTACTCGTAACTGCGGATCATGGAAATGCCGATTTCATGATTAACGAAGATGGCTCACCCAATACAGCACACACTTTAAACTTGGTGCCTTTATTTTTAGTTGACCAAAGCTCGAAGGGTACATTGAAGTCGGGAAAATTAGGCGATATCGCTCCAACCATACTTAATTTAATGGGTTTACCCATTCCATCAGAAATGACTGGAAATGTGTTAACTTAACAGCATAAAACTACTCTTATGATAAAGAAAATTGTCCTTGCACTTGTTGTTTTATTAGCAATAGCACAAGTGGTTCGCCCAACAAAGAATAATTCTGGCGATACACAAAAAGATATTTCCACTTTGTACCCGATGCCTGACGATGTTAAAGTGATTGTTAATAAAGCTTGCGCAGACTGTCACACGAATAATACGAGCTATCCATTTTATGCAAACATTCAACCCCTTGCCTATTGGATTGAAGATCATGTAAAAGACGGTAGGCAAGATTAACGGACGCTGAAAAAGCAACCTTAACCAATTGGTGTCAAAGCATCATGGACAGCTTGAAAGCAAACTACCCAGCGGATAGTTTGGTGATGAAAAAAAATCCTACTCCCGCTAAATAGGTTTTGATAAAATATGAAAATTGTAAAAGCGACTTATTTAATATCAAGTCCTAGTTTTGACCTATGTCCTAAATTAAATTTGCCTGAATATGCATTTATTGGACGAAGTAATGTTGGAAAGTCATCCATCATAAATGCTTTATGTCAACAAAAAAATTTAGCTAAAACATCGGGCACCCCTGGTAAAACACAGCTAATTAACCATTTTGAAATTATTAGTAACAGTGTAGCTAAGGGGAAGCAAGACAAGTGGTATATTGTTGATTTACCCGGCTATGGATTTGCAAAAGTATCCCAAAGTAGTCGCCGCCGTTGGGAACAAATGATTGAAAACTATTTAAGAAAAAGAGAAAACCTGAATCGCGTTTTTGTTTTAATTGACAGCAGGCATAGCCCTCAAAAAATAGATATTGAATTTATTGAGCAATTGGTACAATGGGAAATACCCTATACCGTGATATTTACAAAGTCAGATAAGGAAAAGCCAGGCGTGGTTGCTAGAAATGTAAAATCGTTTTTTGAAGTTCTCAATGAAAAATTACAATTTTTGCCACAAGGGTTTGTCACCAGTGCTGAAAAAAAGACAGGTACCGATGAAGTACTTGCCTGCATAGATCAATACAATAAACTCGTAGCTGAAGGATAATCAACTAATTGACCGCTTTGTCTGCACAGCAACTACTTGCAAATGCTTCTGGCTTTGCTTTGAATGCAAAACCCATTCCTAATATATAACCCATTGCTTCCCGCAATGCATCATTACTTTTAAATTGCGGGTTGGTATTAATATCAGCATGTACTTCCATTTCAACATTGTATTCAATAAATAAATCACATAACTCGTAAGCAATTTCAATGCTCTTAGCGACTTCGGCCAACATGCGCTCCTTCAGATGATATTTTTGTGTTGTTTTATCATTGTGAATGTACATAAATCCACCATTGTGTTCTCTTAAAAAAACAATGACGGTGGCAAATTCTGTTACATTCGCTTTTACTTGGCTATCTGTGCCAATACAAACTTTTAATTTTGTTTTTTTTAGCGACTCAGCAATAATTGCCTGCCTTACTGCCTCCTTAATTGGAAGCGCTATTGTTTCTCCAGTAAATTTTCTCCAAAGCATAATAATTTATTTTACTTCTTTGAACCATTTGTATACAAGTAATTTACCTTATTCGCCAGGTTTGACCAATATTATCGCATTCCAGTTTTCAACAACAAGTGGATAAGCGCGGTTTTTAACAAAAAACGATTTAGTTTAATTACCTTTGCCCTTCGAATAATTTGACATTTATGAAGATATTATTACAATATTTGAAGCCATACAGACCCTTAGTTTTACTAGCCTTTGTCCTTGCAGGCATCAACCAAACCTTTTCTCTTTTTGACCCCATGATCTTTGGGAAATTAATTGATGAATTTGCAAAAAGTCCGCTTATTGATCAAACAGGTGCCGCCCGAAGCCAATCTCAATTTATGTGGGGGGTAAGTAATATGCTTTTATTATTGGTAGGTACCGCAATGGTAAGTCGCATTGCCAAAGCATTTCAAGACTATGTGGTGAATGTGATTATACAAAAATTTGGAGCTGCTTTGTTTACAGATGGTTTAAAACATTCCATGCAATTACCCTATCAGTCATTTGAGGATTTACGCAGTGGAGAAACCTTATCCATTTTAACAAAAGCAAGAACCGATTGTGAAAAATTTATTGGCTATGTGGTTAATGTACTTTTTGGCATCATTGTAAGTGTCGTTTTCGTATCCATTTATGCAACGCGATTACATTGGTCCATCATCCCTATATATATGGGCGGCGCAAGTATGATTGCCTATGTAACCAATTTGTTAAGTAAAAAAATCAAGTCGATTCAAAAAAATATTGTTAAAGAAACAACTACCCTAGCTGGGACAACCACTGAAAGTTTAAGAAATATTGAACTTGTAAAAAGTTTAGGATTAACGAATCAAGAAATTCAAAGATTAAATAATAATACCTATAAAATATTAGCACTCGAACTTAAAAAAGTAAAAAATATCAGGTCCCTTAGTTTTATTCAAGGTACTATGGTAAATTTTTTAAGACAAGTCATCACATTCACTTTGATGTGGCTTATTTTTAAACAAATCCTAACCGTTGGGCAATTAATATCATTACAATTTTATAGCTTTTTTATTTTTGGACCTTTACAGGAAATTGGTAGCATCATTATGAGTTATCGAGAAACTGAAGCTTCCTTAAATAATTTTAATAAATTAATGCAAAAACCAATTGAGCAGGTTCCCGCAAACCCAGTTGCCATTGGTGAAATAAATAATTTATCATTTAAAAGTGTTGGATTTCAACATCAAACTGCCAATTTTAAAGCGATTGATGACATTAGTTTTGATGCTAAAATTGGTGAGACAATCGCTTTTGTTGGACCATCAGGCGCAGGCAAAAGCACTTTGGTTAAGCTACTGGTGGGCCTTTATCAGCCACAGGAAGGTGAAATATTAGTGAATGAGGTCAATACTAATAAAATTGATATGGGTGTACTCCGTAATCAAATAAGTTTTGTTACACAAGACACGCAATTGTTCGCAGGCACTATCAAAGAAAATTTAGCCTTTGTAGCACCCCATGCAACTGATGAGGAAATGTTGATTGCTCTGGAAAAAGCAAGTTGTAAAAATATTTTGGACAAAGGCGGAGATGGACTTGCTACTTTAATTGGCGAAGGTGGATTAAAACTAAGTGGTGGAGAAAAACAAAGACTCTCCATTGCCAGAGCTTTATTAAGACACCCACATTTATTAATATTTGACGAAGCTACTTCCAGCTTAGATAGTTTAACTGAGGAATCAATTACAGATACCATTCGAAAACTATCCGCAGAGCGCGCCCAAATCACCATAATGATTGCACATAGATTAAGTACCATTATTCATGCCACCAAAATATATGTACTTGAAAAAGGACAGATTATTGAAAAGGGAACGCATGAATCCTTACTATTGGAAAAAGGATTGTACTATGCGATGTGGCGTCAACAAATTGGAGAACGACGCGCTGCAATATAAAATAAACAATTACTCTCTTTCAAACTTTTTACGCAGGTATTCCATCACTGATGGATCCTCGAGTCCTTCCATATCGCTTAACTCCAGCTCAATTGCCTTGGTACTTAATCTTATTTCAATGAAGGAAAGAAAGATAGAGATAGAAAAGGTGATTAAGCTTATCGCAAATATGAATTTGGCTACCGCTTGATATTCAATGAATATAAAAAACATACAAAGGATGGATGATAACAAAGTAGCTACCCCATAAGTTTGCATATTTTGTATCAACTTAATCCTATATTTTAGATTTTTTATTTGCCCAAAAATGATATGCCTTTGTTCAATAAGCTGGTACTTTTCGTGCAACATCCTTACACGATTGGATAGGGCTAAAAAACGATTGGTATAGGCCAACATGATCAAGCTGATGGCTGGAAAAAGAAGGGCAGGTATATTTACAGATAATTCCATAGCACAAAAATATAAAGTATTTTTGTGAACTCAGCACCCAATATGGAAAAAGCAATTTTTAAGCAAATTCAGGGCAGTTTACCAAAGGAGCCAGGCATTTATCAATACTATGATGATAAAGGCAAGTTGATCTATGTAGGTAAGGCTAAGAATATAAAAAACAGGGTGAGTTCCTACTTTCTGTCAGGACAACAAAATGCCAAAACCACGGAGTTGGTTCAAAAGATAAAGGATATCCGTTTTACTATTGTTAATTCAGAACACGATGCCTTTATATTAGAAAATGAATTAATTAAAAATTATCAGCCAAAATATAATATCAATTTAAAGGATGATAAATCCTATCCATATATCGTTATCAAAAATGAAAAATTTCCAAGGGTATTTTTAACAAGGCGTAAAATTAAAGATGGATCAACCTATGTTGGGCCCTTTACCCATGTGCTTGCCGTAAGGGAACTCATGAACCATATCAAACAAACCATTCCATTAAGAACTTGCACCCTCCCCTTAACTAAAAAAAATATTGATCAAGGAAAGTTTAAAGTTTGTTTAGAATATCATTTAGGTAATTGTTTGGGACCCTGCCAAGGATTTCAAGATGAAACATCCTATGATAATTCAATTCAACAAGTACAGCATTTATTAAAAGGGAATGTAAAATTAGTGGTGCAGGACTTAAAACAAAAAATGAAGTTGGAAGCAGGTGCAATGGATTTTGAAAAAGCGGAATTCACCAAACGTAAAATTGAACAATTAGAGAACTACCAAACAAAATCGGTGGTTTACACCAAAAGCCTTGCGCCAATTGATGTGTTTAGCATTGCATACGACCAAGAACAGGCCTATGTAAGCTATTTGATGATTAAGGATGGAAAAATAATTCAAACACATATTTTACCACTCAGTGTTCCATTAGAAGAGGCGAAGGAAACCCAATGTAAAATATACGATTCCAAAAGCAGGCGACAAAGAACAGCTACTCGCCTTATCCCAAAAAAATGCCGACTACGCTTTAAAAGATTGGAAACATAGGCAATTGCTTTTAAAAACAGCAGGCGCACCCTCGGACAATATTATTTTACAGGAGCTAAAATCAGTTTTATACCTCAATGAAATTCCACTACACATTGAATGTTTTGATAACTCAAATATTCAAGGGGCCTATCCAGTATCCGCAATGGTTTGTTTTAAAAATGGCTTACCCAGCAAATCCGATTATCGCCATTTTAATATCAAAACAGTAGTAGGCATTAATGACTTTGCTAGTATGAAGGAATCTGTTTTAAGAAGATACACCAGTGTCCTTGAAAAAAAATTACCCCTTCCACAACTGATCATTATTGATGGCGGTAAAGGACAACTCAATGCCGCTTTGGAAGCCATGACCGCATTAGGTATTCAGGATAAAGTGACCATGGTAGGTTTAGCCAAAAATTTAGAGGAATTATTTTTTGTACATGACCAAGACTCCATCAAGCTCAACTGGAATAGCGAGGCACATAAATTGATTCGTCAAATTAGAGATGAAGTACACCGCTTTGGGATTCAATTTCACCGACTAAAGCGATCCAAAGGTGCTTTAGAAAATAGCATGGATCATATTACTGGTATTGGGCCCAAAACAAAAGAAATGCTGCTACTTTATTTCAAGTCAGTGAATAAAATAAAAGCTGCTAGCCCAGAACTATTAACTGAAATTATAGGCGCAAAAAAAGCGGCTATTTTAGTAGCCGCTTTTAATAAGTTAGATTAGTACACCCATCGATCCTGTTCGTAATCAAATATTTTTTGTCTGATTTTTTCACCTTCTTGTAATCTTCTTAATGGATCCTTATAAATAGCATTCAACAGCTTGTCGTTATAGTTATCAATACTTGATTTAACGATATAACTATTAAAGTACCTGCTTTCAAATAATTCCTCCCAAGTAATTCTAGTAGAAATATTTTTTGGATTGTATACTTCATTTTTAGCTAGGCTGGTTCTTAATTCAGGATAATACAACCAAAATAAAGTACGCTTCACTGGCTTATTGTTAATCACGATGGTCGCCACTGGTGCAATACCAATGATACGACAATACATCCGACTTGTTTTTTTATCGAAAATCCATTGCTCTTTTAATCTGAAAGTATAAATAGAGTCTGGACTTGGTGCTAATTTAGTATTGTATATAATGCTGGTGTCATATACATTCGGATTGTCCACATTTTGCACTAATTGCGTATCTAAACTTCCCTTTAACATCGCAGAAACTTGATCATAGGTGATTGGCGTAGTGAATCGATCATCACCACCATCTGCTGAAAAAGGAACCGCTTCCTCTTTTTCAATGGCCCTTAACAATATGGCGAAAAATCGTTGGTCACCATTGTCATCATAAGCTTGATATACGAATGGACGATTTAATTTTTCACGGCCATCAATTTCCTCCCACACAAACTCACTAAACAAGGCGTCCTCCTCTCTTAAGTTTTCATAAGGCAATGGAATGCGTTGTTGCACACCAGCGCGCTTATTGGTCTCTGAAAAAAAGGCGTAATTATTTCTTAAACTCTTTTTTGCTTTGGCATTAAATCCACCCACCAAAGTAGTATCAAATGTTTTTACTGACTTAACATTCGGATCAAATGCAACTGCTTTTTTTGTTGTATCTGGGGCAGCTATCGCTGGCGCAATAGTTGTATCCTTCCCCGCGGTTGCAGGTTTCTTTTTTGCGCCATAATTAAATTGCGCACTAGAAGTGTTGGCAACAAATAAGATTGCTAAAATAAGGCTGCTATAAATTTGATACTTTTTCATTTGATATATTTTAAACCACCCAATACTTTAAAAAATTATTGAAGTATGAAAGTGATTGTTTGATCTAGTTTTCGCGTTCCGCCACCTGGTTCTGTTACTTTGATTTCGCCAATGGTCACCGTACTACCTGGTTGGCATCTTTTGACTAAATCCTGCGCACCACCTGAAAATTTATTTCCTACCACTTCTCTAAATTCAGGTTCATCAAAACCTTTTCCAGTTCCGATAACGATGAATGAAGTCACATTAAATTTTATGCCATCAAAAATAAAATCTTTTAATTCAGCAACCACACCACCTTGCACCCTAAATACGTTCGCTGCCATATTTCCACCCGCACTTTCCCCTACTAATGCCAAAGGATTGGGTACACGTTTAACCGGTATGGATACTTTTTGCGTTTGTTTGCCATCATTGATATTCACCACTACCGAACCCAATTGGGTACAGTTAACAATATATTGTCCAGGTCCTGCTTTTTTAATAGTTGCACCAGTGCCTTCAACACTTGCATTAATTTTTTCAGCACCGCCACCACCAGTAATACTTAAAGGGTTGTCCAAGCCTTTATAAAATACCCTTGTTTTATCTGTAGACACCACTAAACCCGTTGGCGTGCCTACCGTATAGTTCACGATTTTTTCAACAATCGCTGTTTCACCATCAGGCTTAATAAATGAAATACGAACTCTTTTCGAATTTAAACCTGGAGCACCAGCTGTTGATTTATAAGTTGCTGAACCATCAGCAGTAATTGGTATCACCGTACCATCCACAGAGATCGTAGGCTTAGCTGCACTGCTGAACGCACCCACCCCTGCAGTAATGATTAATTCCTCACCCGACATTAAATATTGGGAATTAGAAGCAGCAAATGCATTAAACTGATCATAGATCAACTCCACTTCTCCAATTTGTCTGTGACAATACTCCACTACTTGTGACTCACTATTTCGAATGTCATTTTGAAATTTAGTTAATATCGCGAGAGATGCGACTGTTGGTGTCATATTAAAATAAGCATAGGCCCAATCGGACTTTGCAGCCACATTATTAGAAGTCGGGATACTTAAATCTAAAGGTAAATTAGGAATGACTTCCTTTGCTAAGGCTGGATCAATGTCTGCCAATTCCTTTTTAAACTGTGTCAACCTATTTAATAAGTCCTTCCCTTTGGGATCATTACCTTTTAAAAATAATCTGGTAGATGCCTCTAAGTCATCCTCATTAAAAACTTCTTTACCATCTACCTTCTTTAATCTTGATGCTACTTTTAAATCCTGCTTTAATGTTTGTATATGATTATATATAGCATCTGAAAGTGCATGCGCTTTATCCGCCATAGGGGCCCAAATTGCAGCCTTTTCTGCAGTCTTAGGATCTGCTAATTTTTTTTGTAAAGATTTTAATATGTCATCATTCTTTTTTTGAATAATGATATTCGCATTGGATAAACTTTGATCAATTGTTTTAAATGCATTTAAAATTTCACTGGATACATTTAATGCCAAAAGCGCGGTTAACACCAAATACATGATGTTAATCATTTTCTGCCTAGGCTCTTTAGGTAACGACATGTATACTAATTTTTTTTAGTGGTAGTAATTTTATGAAATATTAAGCACGACCTTGCATGGCTACAATCATGTTACCATAAATCTGATTCAACTTTGTCAAATTATCTGCTAATATTCCTATTTGCTCTTTCGCACGAACAGCATCACCAGCCGAACTTGACATAGCAGCCGAAGCTTCTGTCAATTTACTGTAATACTGATTCATTGCTTCCATTGATTTTGCCATCATTTCAAACTGATTGCTTAAATCTTTAACACCACTGGTTGCAGTTGCAAATCCAGCCAAATTATTGGAAACTCCTTGGATAGCTTCGTTGACACCGCCCATGGAGGTAGCCGCCGTGCTTGTATTTTGTGCAAATTCTTTGCTCGATTTTGCCATATCTGCAATATCTCCCAAATACATTGCTGTATCATTTAATCTTTGAAAACTGGTACTTAATTTATCAAATGCAGCTTGGTCAATTTTAGCTGCCTCTAACTTTGCTAAAACAGCATCAGTCGCACCTGAAGCACCGTCAGAAGAACCACTTCCAGTTTCTGGTGGTGGTAAAAATGCGTAAATAACGAATATAAGTGCTTCCGTAAGCAAACCAACGATTAATGCATAGTCAGCCCATGAAAGGTGAATGATTTTTGCTAATGCCCCAACAAGAACAACTGCTGCACCTAATGAAATAACAACATTGACAATTTTATTT
>RFZW01000004.1 GCA_009920495.1 Chitinophagia bacterium | reverse complement strand
AATAAATCACGAACTTCCATTTCAACTAAGTCTAATAATTCAGGATCATCAACTAAGTCAACTTTGTTCATGAATACTACGATTTGAGGAACACCTACCTGACGTGCCAACAAGATGTGCTCTTTAGTTTGTGGCATAGGACCATCTGTAGCCGCAACTACAAGAATAGCACCATCCATTTGAGCAGCACCAGTGATCATGTTTTTAACATAATCCGCGTGACCTGGACAGTCAACGTGTGCATAGTGACGTGTGTCAGTTTGATATTCTACGTGTGCAGTATTGATAGTGATACCACGCTCTTTTTCTTCTGGCGCACCATCAATTTCATCGTAGTTTTTCTTTGCTGCTAAGCCTCTTTTAGATAATACATCTGTGATGGCTGCAGTTAATGTTGTTTTACCATGGTCAACGTGGCCAATAGTTCCAACGTTTACGTGGGGTTTCTCCCTCTTAAAGGTCTCTTTAGACATCTTTATTTGTTTTTATGTTATTTTTATAATTGCCGTTAATAGACCACCGAGTCCATCAACCATAGCTTTCAAAATTAAATCAACCATCTCACACCACCTAGTTCTATTCACTTTTTCTTACACCACAACTAGTATTTCTCTCTTTTGAGCCGTTGATGAGAATCGAACTCACGACCTCTTCCTTACCAAGGAAGTGCTCTACCACTGAGCCACAACGGCGTTAAGCATACCGACTTTCCCCTCGTTCCCATCAACTAATCCAATTGGAGCGGGAGACCAGGCTCGAACTGGCCACCTATAGCTTGGAAGGCTATCGCTCTACCAAATGAGCTACTCCCGCATTTTCTCCTTTCTAAAAGAACTAAAACTTGTTGTCTTCTCCCCCTTTTAACAAGGTTGTAAATTACAACAAATTTTGTGGGCAGAGTAGGGTTCGAACCTACGTACTCGTGAGAGAACAGATTTACAGTCTGTCGCCTTTAACCACTCGGCCATCTGCCCCTGAATTATTGCACACCCAATTTGAGCCGGAAATGGGACTCGAACCCGCGACCTGCTGATTACAAATCAGCTGCTCTACCAACTGAGCTATTCCGGCAAGTCATAAAAGAACGATCCCCAAATTTTGGGATGGCAAAGGTAATGGAATTCTTTATTTATCAAAATTTTAGGGCAATATTTTATCCCAAAAGCAAGGTAAAAATCAAAATAATATCAAATTCAGGGCTGTAATTGGTTAAATCGAACAAAATTGGAAAACAAAAAAGCCCATTGTCAGTTAAAAAACTGAAACAATGGGCTACACGGAACTTGCTTGAAAATTTTATGATTAAGCAGCGATACGCTCCTTTTTCTTTTTTAATTGATTGGTGATGGAATCAAATGCTTGATCAAATGCTGTTTGAAAACTGGTGGCACTTGCTTTTACAAAGCATTCTTGCTTGGGTATATGAATTTTTATCTCAACCACTTTTTCTTTAATCGCATGTGCCAAACTTTCCAATTTTAAATACACTTCCACCTTGGTGATACGATCATGAAACGTTTCTAATTTGTCTAATTTTTTTTGTACGAATTCTAACAACTTTTTGTCTGCATCAAAATGCACTGTTTGAATACTAATGTTCATAAAATAATAATTTAAAAATGATAAATTAAAAGAACTGATCAGGCAATTATTTCATATTCACCTGCAATAGTAAGTTACCACTTTTAATAATAATTTTCAAGTAAAAAAAGGTTTTATGAAAACTTTAGGATACGGTATGATGAATATCATACGTGCCAACATGAATCAATGAGTTAGGTTAGGCTTTGGGATGCGCTTTGGCGAAAACTTCCTTTAATTTTTCAATGGTATTATGCGTGTATACCTGTGTGGCAGCTAGACTGCTGTGTCCTAGTAATTCCTTGACTGCATTTAAATCGGCGCCATTGTTCATTAAATGTGTTGCAAAACTATGTCGCAAAACATGGGGACTCTTTTTTTGTAATGTAGTTACTTGGGATAAATAAAATTTTACAAAAGTATATACGGCTCTGGGTTGTAAGGGCTTCCCTTTTTCTGTCACAAATAAATTAGGGACCCCTTGCCCTTCGTCCGGTTTTTGTTGAATATATTTTTTTAGTTCCAATGCCAATTCAGCACTAATAGGAAGTATGCGTTCCTTATTTCCTTTTCCTAAAACTTTGATTTGTTTTTTTCCTAAATCAACATTGTTTTGTTTGCATTGTATTAACTCACTCAAACGCATACCTGTGGAATAAAATAATTGAATCACCATTTTTTCAGTAAAACCCTTCCACCCTTCTGCAAATGATAAATTCAGCAATAATTGTTCAATGTCATTTTCGGCAACAAAGGCTGGCAAACGCTTACTAATTTTAGGACTCGTTACGGTTTCCATTGGGCTTTTTGTTAATGCCCCCTTTTGTATCTGGAATTTAAAGAAAGATTTTAAGGAAGATATTTTTCGATTCAGGGATTTACCTGTTAATTCCGCTTCCTTCAAGGATGCCAACCAAGTGCGCACCATGGTGCCAGACACCTGCTCCAATTCAAATTTGTCATATTGGGATTCAACAAAGTCGAAAAATTGGATTAGATCATTCGTGTAAGCCGTTATGGTATGCACAGAATACCTTTTTTCAAACTGTAGGTAGCTTAAAAAGGCATTTAATGGCGTATAACGGGTGTGTAATGACATAAAAAAAGTAGCCTAAAGTTAGGAAACTTTTAGGCTACTTAAATAATATATAAAAGGAAGGTTTTGGCTTATCCTTCGATTTTTCCGCTGAAAATTTGTTGCTTGTAAACAGCTTTCAATACTTCGAAACGACGTTGTACTGATGGTTTTACATAAGCTTGACGCGCACGTAACTTTAATAAAGTTTTACTTTTTTCGAACTTCTTTTTGTACTTCTTAAGCGCTTTGTCAATGTTCTCGCAATCTTTTGAATCTATAATTAACATAATATATACCTCCTCAGGCGTTTTTTAAAAAAATAAAATTTGATTTTCATAGCCTTATATTTTACTAAAGGCAAATGAAAATTGGATGGCAAAGATAGGATTCCTTTTGAAAATACCAAATTTACTATAAATCTTTATCCTCAATATTCTTCCCTTTCATGGCCCCCGAAATGGCCTGATCCATCACCCGCTCGGCAAATGGGCGTGAAATATCGTTTAATTCCTCCGTTTTAGTCTGAATTAAGTTCTTGTCTTCCATGGTGATCGCCAACTGTAAGGCTTGCATCGCTTGGGCAGTTTTGGTCAGCTCCTCCTGGGTTAAAAGTGCCGCATTCTTTACCAAAAACTTTTCCGTCACCTCCAACATTTGTTCGGCTTCGGTTCTCGCCTCTACTAAAGCACGCATACTAATATCGGCCTTGGCATGGGTTAAACTTTCCAATAATCTTTGCTCCACTTCTTCATCCGTTAATCCATATTGTGGTTTTATATCAATCGTTTGACTTACTCCGCTTCTCAATTCTTTCGCACTCACTTGTAAAATACCATCTGCATTAATTAAAAAACGCACTTCCACTTTTGGCAAACCCGCAGGCATAGAAGGAATACCTTTTAAAGTAAACGCACCTAATTGTCGATTGTCCTTCACCAAATCACGCTCTCCTTGATATACTGAAATATGAATCCCTGTTTGTGCATCTTTTTGTGTGGTGTATTGTCTGGAAGCCTGTGTAGGAATTTTAGCATTACGTGGAAGCAATACATCCATCAAGCCACCCATGGTCTCAATGCCTAAACTTAAAGGCGTGATATCTAATAACAGCATGGATGAATTATTCCCAGCTAAAATATCCGCTTGCACTGCTGCCCCTAATGCAACTACTTCATCTGGATTCACGGAGTCATTTACGGGTTGTGCAAAAAAATCAGCCACTTTCTGTTTTACAAAAGGTACACGTGTACTACCTCCTACCATGAGTACCGTATTAATATCTGAAATATTTAATTGTGCATCCTTCATCGCGCGCGCGCAACATTCCATGGTCTTTTGAACGATCGGTGTAATTAAATCTTTAAATATTTGTTTGGTGATGGAAACTTTTTCACCCGCAAATTCTGTTTCAAAATAATCAGCTGATGACAATGCGATTTTTGCTTTTTCAGCCGCTAATCTTAATTGCTGTTTTAGCGTTTTATGATCTTCTAAATGATCCGCCCCCATTTGCTTCATCCAATATTCAATAATGGTGCGATCTAAATCATCTCCCCCTAAATAGGTATCCCCATTGGTACTTAACACTTCGAAAATACCATTCGAAATTTTTAATATGGAAATATCAAAAGTGCCGCCGCCTAAATCATATACTGCAATTGTTTTTTCTTCCGTTGGATCCAATCCCAAACCATACGCTAAGCTAGCAGCAGTAGGCTCATTGATAATACGCAACACATCCAGTCCTGCTAATTTTCCTGCATCGCGTGTCGCTTGACGTTGTGTATCATTAAAGTAAGCAGGCACTGTAATTACCGCTTTCGTTACCGGTGTTTTTAAAATATGCTCGGCACGTTTTTTTAATTCTGCTAAAATATATGAAGACAAATCAATGGGTGAATAAAAAGTATTTCCCACTTGCACTTTTACCAAACTATCTCTATTATCGTCAATAATTTTATATGCAAAAAAATCCTGGTGCTCCCGAATGTCATGATGACTTTTTCCTATTAAACGCTTGGCACTAAAGATGGTATTTTGCGGATCAGATTCTAAAAAAGGTTTCGCGGCTTCTCCTACTGCAACATTTCCAAAAGCATCAAAATGCACCACGCTTGGCACAATGCTACTGCCATCAAATTCCTTTAATGCAGTGGGTAATTTTGTATCAGGATGTATAATGGCCACTAAACTATTGGTCGTACCTAAATCAATCCCCACAATAATTTCGGATTGTTGTAAGCTACCAGTAGCAATATTTATTCCAATTTTAGCCATTTAAAAAATTTTACAAATGTACATTTCGTGCACTACATTAAAGTTGCGAATTAAGGAATGAATTTATTTTGACTTTTTTACGAGTATCGTTTTAGAAAAAGTATCATGTAATGGTTGGTCGTTCCAGGCTAAGCCAAACATGGAAATAATAGTAGTACGTATTGTGGCTCTGATAAAAAATTGTCCAATATTAGGGCGCTTGCCATTCGTAGCAATCACCTTGGCTCCAGTCATCATCTTGGCTGGAGTTTGTAAAAAAATCCATTCAAATAAAAAGGTATAGCCCCAGGTAACTCCAAAAAAGAAATACCCAAATCGCACGGGTGTATAGTTCCAATAAATCACTTGAAAATTATACCAGCTATATATTATATAGGTTAAAATAGTGATCAAAATGGTATCCACTAAAAAGTGTAAAATTCGGGTTCCTTCCCCGATTGTGGGTGTTGTTGGGTTCATGATGCAAAAATATTGCTTTTTAGTAGTTATTTTTGCCTAAAGTATAAACTATGACCTTAATACAAGAACTACGTTGGAGAGGCATGATTCAAGATATCATGCCAGGGACCGAGGAACTTTTCCAAAAGGAAACTGTTTCAGGCTATATTGGCTTTGACCCCACTTCAGACAGCTTGCATATAGGTAGTTTGGTACCCATCTTATTATTAATGCATTTACAAAGAGCAGGTCATAAACCTTATGCATTAGTGGGAGGCGCAACAGGAATGGTGGGCGACCCTAGTGGTAAAAGTGAAGAAAGAAATTTATTGAGTGAGGAAACTTTACAATTTAATTTAGCGGGTGTAAAAAAACAACTTGCGCATTTTTTAAACTTTGACCCAAGCATACCTAATGCTGCTGAAATGGTCAACAACTATGATTGGTTTAAAGATTTTAGTTTTTTAGATTTTATAAGAGAAGTTGGAAAGCATATTACGGTGAATTACATGATGGCGAAGGATAGTGTTAAAAAAAGAATTGAAGGTGATACCGGTATGAGCTTTACTGAATTTACTTACCAATTAGTGCAGGGCTATGATTTTTATTGGTTATATAAAAATAAAAATTGCAAAGTGCAAATGGGCGGCAGTGACCAATGGGGTAATATTACTACAGGTACTGAAATTATTCGTCGCAAAATGAGTGGCGAAGCTTTTGCATTTACCTGCCCATTAATTACAAAAGCAGATGGCGGCAAATTTGGGAAAACAGAAAAAGGAAATGTTTGGTTAGATGCAACTAAAACCTCGCCTTACCAATTTTATCAATTTTGGTTAAACGCAAGTGATGAGGATGCAAAAAAGTGGATCAAAATTTTCACTTTACTTCCTATGGAAACCATTGATCAATTATTATCCGAACACGAACAAGCCCCGCAATTAAGAATTTTACAAAAAAGATTAGCAGCTGAGTTAACGACCCTAGTGCATAGTGCTGATGATTTGGCTTTTGCCATTCGCGCCACTGAAATTTTATTTGGAAACGCAACTACGGAGGTTTTACAATCCTTAAATGAGGAACAATTATTACAAGTCATGGAAGGCGTTCCAACTGCAAATATCACCTTAGCACAACTTTCAGAAGGATACGATTTTGTGAGCTTATTAGCAGATACTCAAATATTCCCAAGCAAAGGCGAAGCGCGCAAAATGTGGCAGGCCGGCGGTTTGAGTATTAATAAGGAAAAAATCAGCACCGATTTTACTGTAGTGAACACTACCCATTTATTACAAGGCAAATATTTGCTTATCCAAAAAGGTAAAAAGAATTACTACTTTATAAAAGCGTCTTAATAAAGTATTGCAACATAGTTTGCAGTTAAACAAAGGGTCCCTCCGATAGCTCGGAGGGACCCTTTGTTATAATATTTAATTGCTAAAATTTATTGAAGCACTTTCCATAATTCTTCCGCTACTAAGGCATCCCCTTTTTCATTTAAATGCACCCCATCAGTTGTTAAAATACCTTTTGCTACATTGTTGGGATTGTTCGCCAAGCTATAATCATGAAATATTTTTCTTAAATCAACAAGTACAATATTGTTGGTAGCCGCATATTGACGAATCCAGTTACTATAGGAATTTAAGTCACCATCCTGCGTATTACTATAATCATGTTTCTCTCCTATCGCTGCTGGTGTTACTAAAATAACTTTAGCACCTTGGTTTTGAATCTTTTTTATAACAGCATCATAAAACTTACCAAACTTATCAAAATCAGTGCCTGTACCTGAACTTGCTTTATGCCAAACATCATTTACGCCAATATATACTACAACCACATCTGGCTTTTTAACTAAAACATCATTTTCGATACGCAAATACAAATCATAAATTTTATTCCCGCCAATACCAGCGCCAATCAATTCAAAATTTTGATCAATGCCTTTTTGTTGAAGCATGGTTTGCATTAGATCAATAAAGCCCCCTTTTTTTACTGCGGCTTGTGTAATAGAATCGCCAAAAAACACAATTCTTTTCTTTTTATCGGCCCTAAATGAAAGCAAAAATAAACAGGCAATAAAGGCAGTCAACAGTAGCAATTTGTATCCCATAACTTAAAATTTTTATATTGAAAATGGATTTAGCTAGTTAAGTTAACTCAAATTGATAATAATGGGCCGAAAACACATAAATATTTGGAAAATTTTACGCTGACCCCTATTTTTGCACTCCATTCTCAGAATGGAATAGGATTGCCTGATGGTGTAACGGTAGCACAACTGTTTTTGGTGCAGTTTGTCTTGGTTCGAATCCAGGTCAGGCAACCAAAGAAAAAGTCAACAGAAATGTTGGCTTTTTTCATTTAATGATGTTTGTGAAACAAAAGGCGGCGAAGGGTGAAGTCAAATACAAGCTTGCTTGAAATTTGAATAACCCGAGCAGCCTATTCATTGCGCAGCAATGAATCATTATTAAAAAAAGCAAATACAACGATACTATTGACTTTTTTATGCTGGGATTTCCCTACATAATAGGATCACCGAGCGAAGTGAGGTAATCCTATGTTACCTTTTTTATGGGATTTATAGGATCACCGAGCGAAGCGAGGTAATCCTATTCTTACTTAATTATTACCGAATATTATAGGATCACCGAGCAAAGCGAGATAATCCTACCCTTTCAACGTATTTATACGCAAATACCAAGTTGCCAAGTTTATTAATATGCATGGAGTAATAATATTAATAAAATAAAGTTGCCCTTTCGGGCAACTTGCAATAACTTTATATTGAAAGACGATTCAAAAATTAGAAAACTTGTTTTCTACAAAGATTACTACGATGTATTTATAAAAAATCAAAGGCCTAGAGTACAAGCAAAAATCTTCTGGACTATTATATTAATTGAAAATGTTGAAAAGGTTCCTTCAAAATATTTAAAGTACATAATAGGGTCTGACGGAGTATTTGAGATAAGGATACTTACAAGAAATGATATATTTAGAATATTTTGCTTTTTTAATAAACAAAATGAATTAGTTCTTATAAACGGATTCCAAAAGAAAACTCAGAAGACGCCTCAAAATGAAATTGATAAAGCATTAAAAATAAAACATGATTATGAAAACGAAAAAGAATATTACCACACTTGATGAAATGATTGTAAAGCATTATGGGGAAAAAGGTACCAAAAAAAGAGTCGAATTTGAAAAAGGATTCGAAAATTTTAAAATAGGCGTAATGCTGCAACAAGCCAGACTTAAAAAAGGAATGACACAGGAGCAGCTTGCCAAAAAAGTAGGTACCACTAAATCCTATATATCAAAAATAGAAAATGATGTTAAGGAAGTGCGTATCTCAAGCCTTGAAAGAATAGTAGAGTTTGGTTTGGGTGGCAAGCTGGAATTGAAATTAAAATTATAAATAGCGCTAGCAATGAGCATTAAACAAAAACTAGGACTAAGCTATTTGGTGGCCTTATCAATAACCATCTTCCTTGCAATAATTGATTCCGACCCAATTATGAGCTATTTCAGCATGGCAAAAGATATTCTGCTCATGTCCTGCATTATTTGGATTTTAATTATCTTAGTGTATGCAACTATTTATCAATTCAGCATACTTGCAAAAAGAGCATTGACAAAATCAAAAAACTAATTCCCATGAGAGAATCATTATTAATTATATCGCTAGGCATTAATATTTACTTGATGTTCAAATCACTAGAACTTACTCGTTGGCTGTATGATAACACCATTATTGACCTACCAACAAAAAAAAGCTTTACCCTACTTTCTATCGTAATCCCTATATGGGGTTATATTACCACTTATCGTAAATATAAAAGAAGCCTTAAACGTTTAAGCTAATTAATGCTTAAATCAGAATTTTAACTGCTTGACGCGCTCTTAATTTCCAAGCACCTGCTTCAAAAACCCAAACATAAAATATTTTTAATTTAATGGGTGCTATTTTAGGATCCGTAGAAGTGACTGCATTAAATGTGTGACGCACATAACCTATATTTCCTTCGACCTCAACCGTTTGATCTGCAATATTAATGGTTACAAAATCACTCTTTCCATTCACCATATTTGCGATGAAAGTTTTTTGATCTTCAACAGCACCCCCAGAATGTCCATAAGACAACTTGGGTGATGTTAATGCATAAAAAGTGGATTCATTAGGATCAATCAGCGTTAATCGAAACTGCTCCAAAGTTTCATTTAGTTTTTGTTCTTTTTTTTCTTGTGCTTGTGCACCAAATACAATAAGGGTCAATAATATTGCGAAAGTAAATTTGATAAATTTCATTATGCTGATTTTAATTGAATTGGAAAGTTAATAAAAATTAAAAGAATTACAAATAAAATAGGGCACAAAAACTGCACCCTATTTATATGTATCATTATGTTATTAAGTAGCTAATGGTGGCCCTTGTGGAACAAATATTTTTTGTCTAGGGCGTTTACTTTGTGTCCTTGTCGCAGTAAATGTAGCAGTCCTATATTCACCCATATGTATATTACCAGACATGGTTTCACCAGTTACTGTTCCTGAAAAAATAAAGGTAATATTATCAGCGGCCTGACGCTCTTGACTTTTTAACTTTATCTCATTACCCTCAATAGTACCAACACACTCGCGTGTCGAAAACTCGCCCTTGTGACTTCCTTGCAACCAATTCCCATCCTGTGTTAATGTAATTTGATGGGCCGATTTACTACTAAAAAATTGTATATCAAATTTCCAAGTACCTGTCACTATTACAGCTGGCGCTTTTAAATCATTGCTTTTTGCCGTTCTTGTTTGAGACATAAAATTATAAACACGTTCTGCTACTTGTTCGGCCTCCCCTGGCTGCATTTGACCTGTGGTAATGGAAATACCGGTAACATTATCCTTACTCATACCTCCCACTGCAATACGCGGCTTGTTTCGGCCAAATTCCTCTGCAACCTCCTCCCCTGTAATATTAAATTTATTGGGATCCCATGTAATTCTTAAAACGGGTGAACGATTCGAATAAGCAACGGGCTCAAATACGGAAGTACTGATTCCTGAAATTTTAGTGACCCTTTTCGAAATCAAATCTAACCAGGACAACCATGTTTTCCATTCTTGTTTGTGATCTCTTGTTGTCCATGCTTGCACAGCAGCTAGCATCCCTAACATTTCCTCACGACCTACCTTATTATCACGACATGGACCATGATGTGGTGCACTAGATTGCCATGCTGACATCAATATGTCCTTTTGACCAATCACAAATCCAGCACATTGTGGTCCGCATATCGCTTTACCACCACTATAAGCAACCATGTGTGCCCCTCTTTGTAAATGTATATTAGGTATGGTTAATACTTCAGCAGCGGCATCCACCAAAATAGGTATATTTTGCGCCTTAGTTAAGCGAACAATATTTACTAAAGATAATGGCGCATCATTATCTGCAGGATCATCTGCCATTATATAAATCATGGCGGTTTTTTTATTCACTGCTTTTACCAATTCCTCAGGTGTAGCAACTTCAATAATTGTTACGCCAATGTTGCGTATGGAATGATCGTATACGTTTCTTGAGCTAGTAGGTATAATCACTTCCGTTTTATCGAAGCCGGTTAAATTTGGAATGCAAATTAATTTTTCAGGATTACCTCCTGTAACACATGCCGCCGTGACATGTTTCATGCCCGCTGCACAACCCGCTGAAACCAAGGCCCACTCTGCTTGCGTAACTTCTGCTATTTTTGCATGTACCGCATCACTTAATTCATCATACTGCACAAAGTTATGCGCCGCGGCTTCCATTGCTGCGCGAACTTCGGGTCGTTCAATGGATCCACCAATAATAGTGAATGTTCCCCTACAATTAATTAAGGGCTCTACGCCTAATGATCTGAAAATATTTTCTCCAGTTTCTACTGCAGAAACGTTTGCTTCGGATTTACCAAATAACTGCGAAGGCAGTGCCGCCGTAAATGGCAGCAGCGATAAACTTTTTATAAGATTTCGTCTTTTCATAGTATCGGATTTAGGATTAATTTAATATTTAAAGTTTTTAAAATGCTTATGGTAATTTACGAATTAATAAACGAATGATTGCAAAAGCAATCAAATACATACACCCACATATGGTAAACAATATATTATATCCAATAGTAATATTTCCTAAAGCTTTATAAGTATCTAATAAGTACCCCACTAGTATTGGGAATAATATACCTCCGATTGCGCCGGCCATACCGCCAATGCCTACCACCGAGCTAACCGATTCTTTAGGGAACATGTCAGAGGCCATCGTAAAAATATTAGTGGCCCAAGCCTGATGCACCGCAATCACCAAACTGATTAAAGCTACAGCGACCCAAACATTTGTGACAAATTGCGCAAGTATTACCGACAACTCAATAATTGCAAAAATGAATAAAGCAGTTTGTCTTGCATTTAAAACACGCCAACCCTTTTTTATTAAATGGGATGATAAATAACCCCCCATGACACTTCCGATGGTGGTAGAGGCATAAATTATCATCAACTCAATACTTGGTTTTTTTAAATCAATATGAAATGTGGTTGCAAAATAGGAAGGCAACCAAAATAGAAAAAACCAATAAATTGGATCTATTAAAAATTTACCTGTGACATAAGCCCAGGTTTGTTTATAGGAGAATAGTTTACGCCAAGGGATATCTACTTTAGTAATGGATTCATTTTGTTGATCTGACTCAATATAAGCTAGCTCAGATTCAGTAAGCCTTTTTTGTTTTGCCGGAATTTCATAAAAATACAACCAAGCAATTAACCATATAAATCCTAAGGCACCAGTAATCCAAAACACTGCCTGCCAACCATAGTTTGCATATATATAAGGTGTGATGAATAATGCAAAAACTACACCCACACTCGTACCTGCATTAAAAATTCCGGTCGCCAAACCACGCTCTTTTTTAGGAAACCATTCAGCTACTGTTTTTACAGCGGCTGGAAAGTGCCCCGCTTCACCGATACCTAGGAATACGCGTGCAACACTAAAACCAACAACTGACTTTGCAAGTGCATGAAACATTGCTGCCGTACTCCAAATAATTACTGTAAACGTATATCCAATTTTAGTCCCCACTTTATCAATCACGCCTCCTGCAATTAATAACCCAACAGCATAAGCTGCGGTAAAAGCCATCACAATATGTGAAAAATCCATTTCGGTCCAATTAAATTCTTTTTCTAAAATTGGTTTTAATAACCCTATAATTTGTCGATCTAAATAATTAATACAGGTTGCCGTAAATAATAATACGATAATGATCCAACGATAGTTTTTAATTTTTTTCATTATCAAAACTGATTACTTAGATAATTGCATTTGTTGTGCAAATAATTTAAAGTGATTCAACATGGCTTCACTATCTCTCTTTTGAATAATCTTTTTATCAAATAATTCCGAACCAATTCCCAAGGAAGTTGCCCCTGCTTTCATAAAAGCCAACATATTACTCAAATGTATCCCGCCGGTTGGCATTAGTTTTATTTTATTTAAGGGCGCCAATACTGCTGAAACATACGCTGGTCCAACCACTGAGGCTGGATATAATTTAACCATTGACGCCCCCAATTCCCAAGCTTCATAAATTTCAGTTGGAGTAAATGCGCCAGGAAATATGGGCACTTGCATTGCAACACATTTTTTAACCACTTCCGCTTTAAATATTGGTGTTACAATAAAATTTGCACCCGCAGTTATCGCAGCTGCTAAGTCATCAAGTGTACAAACAGTCCCTGCACCTACATTTAGCTCCCCATTATATTGATTTGCCAATGAACCTATGACCGATAATGCTTCTGGCGTATTGAGTGTAATTTCAATAGTGGTAAATCCTGCAGCCTTATAAATAGGTAGAACAAAATTAATTTCATCCACACTTAGGCCTCTAATTATACCGACTACTGGCATTTTATTAAATAAGTCCCATGAAAATATTGGCCGATGCATAATTATACTGATTGAATATATTTTTTATAAACGGTTATTTGTCCTACTACTGTTGCTTTATCAAATAATGCTGGAGGAATAAAAATTACGTAATCAAGTAGCTCTAATTCTTTTAATACGGTTGTATAATAGGAAATGAAGCTTTGACTGCAACAGACAACTAATTTATTTGTCGGTGATAAGATAGGCTCCTTTTTCAAATAATCAAATTCACTACCTATCAATAAGCCACTTAAATAATAAAAGTTTTGCTCCTTATTCAGTTTATTTAAAATGTCATTGACCCTTACCTGAAATAAATTATTTAACAAGGACCCATTTTTTGATTCATGAATCCCCTTTATAAATGCTAATTGATTTTCTGGATTTATATTCCTATCCTCGTGATTAAACTCAATAGATTTAGCTAAAGTACCATTACTCCTTAGTATATGAAATAATTCGCCAGTAATAAATGTCTTAATTGAAATTATCGCTTTATCATTGATACTTACATGTTTTGAATGTGTGCCAGGTAGCACAAATATCCCACTGTTGGGGAGCACATTATTTAATTCAGGGGTATGATACAAACCTATAATCTGTGTTTCCTCGCCACGCATTAAATCATCCGAACTACAAACACCTGTAACTAATATTATTGGCGCACCATTTTGTTGAAGTCTCCATTCAAAACCAGTGGTCGCCGCTACAGAACAAGGTAAATTTTCATAGGGCATATTCATCATCCCAATGGAGGAGATGGCCATACCTGAAATTACCAATGGTAATGTTGCAATATCGATGTCAAGGTTATGGCGAATTTCTCCAATTTGACTTTGAATGTATTGCAAATAATAATCAAAGCGGCGCTCCGGATTATCGTCCTTTTGACTTAGCCAATGATTGTGGTGAACCAATATTCCTTTTTCTGAATGGGTATCGGCAATCACATCAGCCTTCAAATTAGTTAACCTTAATCGAAAGCTAGTGGTGCCCCAATCACAACATAAAATATATTCTGCTTGCATATGACTAGCAATCTAGTTTTAATTTAAGACATATTCTAAGTAGCGAAACAGTTTTATTTAGCCAGCAATAAAATGGGTGTAGTAATACCATTTAAATCATACACCATTTTACCATTTCTAATGGTTGCCTGACATTCAAATTTCTTTGTTCCTGTTTCTTTATGTCCAATACGATCAAAAAATCCAAAATTTCCTTCACGAATTCCTAGGATAGCTACATCAGCAACCGAACCCACAGATAAATTTCCTAACTCTTCTCTTTTAATTGATTGTGCAGGCACCCATGTGCTTGCCTTAATGATCGCAGGCACATCCATACCCATGGTCATAAATATAGACATCACATTTAGCATATCCTTCATTGCATTATTCATACTTCCCGTATGTAAATCAGTACTAATTGTATTTGGATAAAACCCAGCTTTAATTGCAGGCAATGCTTGATCAAATGCAAAACTTGCACCGCCAAAACCGACATCAAATACAATACCTCTTGCTTGCGCCTCTTTTATAAAAGGCTTCAATTGACGCGTTTTAAAATCAACAATTGGATCTCTTCTTTGTAATTCTGTAAATGCATGCGTATAAATATCCCCTGGTCTTAAATGCTTAAAAAATAATTCCTGTATGGATAAAGGCGCATGTGTCCTACAATATCTTTTTTATTTTGTTTAGCAACATAAGCTGCCATTTTAGGATCCATATCTCTTGCATCTTGCTCATACGCTCCGCCGCGCATGCCCTCACCTACAATATTTAAAAAAGATAGCACCCTTGTTTGAGATACATCAATTACATTTTTTTTGAAAACTGAAAAGTTTTTCCAACCAGCACCACCACAATCAACAATCGTGGTAACTCCTACCCTAAATGTATATCCATCTGGCATTAATGCACTATTTCCATCACTTAAATAATGATCAGGCTGTGTCCCTGCAAAAACGTGACCATGAATGTCAATCAAACCTGGAGAAACAATTAAACCTTTTGCATTTACCACTTGTGCTGCACCTGTAGCATTTATATTTTTTGCAACACTTGCAATTTTACCATCCTGAATGGCAATATCCATAATTTCATTAACGCCATTTTTTGGATCAATCACCAATCCTCCTTTTATAACAATACTATACGATTGCGCACTTGTATTAAATAAAAATGCGACCATACATAAAACCGATATAACTATTTTTTTCATAATTTATTTTTTTAAGATTAAGCTTTTGCTAATAATAATTCTTCCCTTACGCGCTTTGCTACAATTTTCTCCTCTCCATCTTGTAACATAAACACGGTAATGTTTATACCTGTGCCATTTGCCATAACCTCAATGGAAGGACTTCCATTTCTTAATTTTAACATTAAGTCCTTATTACTTGTTTTTACTTTAGACTCATCCCAGCTTATAAATAAAAGTGGCGTATGATTGGCAATAGGTGGAACCGAAATTTCAATTTTTACGCCTTCAATTGAGTCAACAGATTTGGCAATGGTATCAATTTTCGATTCCCACATCTTCCATTCTGCATCGTGGTCTTGATTAATGTACTTTTCAAGCGCCACATACATGCCCAATACTTCCTCCTTATTTACTTTCATTCCTCTACCAATATTTCCACCACGCGGAGGCGCGCTTAATCTAGCTGCAGCAATCAATTCTTTTTTACCCATTAATATTCCTGCACTTTGAGGACCACGCATTGCTTTTCCACCCGACACACATACTAAATCGAATCCAAGGTCATTGTACTTCCATAAATTTGATACTGGTGGCACATCTGCAGCCATATCAATCATCGTTGGAATTTTATGTTTTTTAGCAATCGACACCCATTCTTCATGTTGAATTTTTCCCATGGGCGCGTATGAATTCAAAAACCACATCATGGCCGTTTTTTCATTGATTGCTTTTTCCAACTCTTGCACTGTTTCAATTTCAACAATGATAGCACCTGTGTTTGTTAATGCATGAACATAGCCAATGTTATGCCCTTTTTGCACAATCACTTCGGCTTTCATTCCTTTTACATCAGGTAGTTGTGCCACTTTTTTCATATCCATTCCTGTTAATACGCCTGCGGTTCCTAACACCAATGCACTCCAACATCCTGCAGTAACTGTTGCTGCTTCTGCATGACATAATTCGGCAATTTTTTCACCCACCTTATCTTGTACCTCGTCTAACATGGCAAATTGCTTTGCGCCTTGCTTAATTGTTTCTACTACTTCATCATGCATTAATGATGCAGTCATCGCGGTATAAGTACCCGCAGCATTTACAAATGTTCTAATCCCCAACTCTTTTAATATATCTCTTTTAGCAGCCGGGGCTTTCGCGAATGCTTTAGTTGGAATCAAGCCTGCAGCAACACCTGTACCAATAGGCAACATACTTGCGTATTTTAATAAGTCTCTCCTTTTCATATGTATAATTTTATAGTAATTTAATGAAAAAAGGATTTAGTTGTTACTAAACCCTTTTTTTACGATTGCAAAACCCATCTTCCCTAAAAGATCTTATAACTAATTTTGTTGTCCTGTTTTTGGACCTACGTCCCACCACATTCTGCCCTGCAATAAGTCAACGGTTTCTTCAGAAAAACTTTGTCTTTTAATAGCCTCATTATAATTAGCTGTATTTACATTACGCTCATCCAAAGGAAGCGAGAACCTTCTCCACATTTTTCCTGCGGTTACATTTCCAGGATAAGAAACTAATGCGCCTGAAGTTGATTTCCAGTTCGCATAATTAAATATTGGATATTTTACCCTTCTCCAATCTGAATACACTTCATAATCATCACCTAACAAAGAAACCCATTTTTGAGTAGCAATTTGTTCGATTTTTTGATCAAGTGTACCAGTTGTTTTAAATGGATTTGCTAACAAATAAGCATCTACAGAAGCTGTTGAAATTACACCGGAGTGAGGTGCAACAGAAGGCCATAAAGCCCATTGCGCCATTGCTGCACGAACCGCTTTATTGTATGCGTCTTCAGCTGTGAAACCTACTGTCCAACCTCTTACTGCTGCTTCACATAATAATAAATATGATTCCGCAGGTCCCATGGTAATTATTGGCGAACCTCTGTCAATATACAATAAAGAAGGTTCTGAATAAGTATCAAAATCCGTAGGTTTTGTATTAATACTACCATTGATCATCCCTCTTTGTTTTGCTGCTGAGTTATCAGCAGTGTATGTACCACCTGTTGGCACCCAAACTACCGATAGTACTGGCAATCTTGGATCAGCTGTCGCTTTTAAATGATCAATAAATTTAGCAGACCATTTACTTCCCTCCACATTATCTCCGCCGGGGCTAGTAAAGTCACCTGCAATCATACCGTCTACTCTTGGATTAAATTGCCCTGTAACATTCGCAAATTTTATATATGCAATATCCGCATTGTCTATCATTACCCCGCCAGCAGCCGCTTTCTCCACCCAAGCTTTGGCAGTCGCTGCATCTACTTCTGACATACGCATACCCAAACGAAGCATTAATGTGTATCCAAATTTTTTCCATTTAGTTACATCCCCTTTAAAATAAGGATCTGCAGTGCCAAATACATTAGCTTTTGAGGGATCCATTGATTTTAATGCAGCTTCTAATTCAGAAAGCATTGCAGCATAAATTGATTTTTGTGTATCATATTTTGGCTTCAATCCATCTATTCCTTTCATTGCTTCGGAATAAGGCATGTCACCCATCAAATCAGTTTGTTGGTGAAAAGCCAAAATTCTTAAAATTTCACATGCTGCTTTTTTATTCACATCATCCGCTGAAGTTAATTTGGCTTTTAATTGTACCAATCTATTCCATTGATTATTATAAATAGCAAATGTTCCAGCAGTACCATTGAAGTTGTAAAATTTATCACCTACTGCGGGTACTTCCTTATAGGTTGAAAAATATTGCAACCCTTGACCAAGTGCACGGTAATTTTGTCCAGGAACACTTGCGAGTGCAGCAGCAGTAAAAGTATAGTCTGGGACTATATATGTAATTGCATCAGGATTTATATTGATGTCAGTTAAACTTCCTTTTTTACAGGAAGTATCTTTTTCATATTCTTAAATTTAATTGAGTTAGAATTTTATATTCAAGGTAAATCCAATATTTCTTGTTGTTGGCATCGCCACACCTTGGCTACCTTGCGCATTTCCTACAGTTTGTTGCATCTCTGGATCTATTCCAGCTTGTTTGATCAACTTGTCTTGATACAAAATAGCTAAGTTTAAACCAGTAAGACCAATAGATGCAGACTGAACTTTCATGAATTTAATGGTACTAGGAGGAATATTATACCTTATTACTAATCTTCTCAACTTCACAAAATCTGTTTTATATACAAATTGGCCAGGATAAGCACTTCCAAAGTTATTGTAGTAAGTATCCAAATCAACTTGTGCCCATGTTTTTGTATAAGGAGCACCAGTTTGATCAACACCCGTTACAGTTAATCCAGCAGGATTATCTCTACCAGGTAAGGTAACCGGGGTTAAACCAAATCTAGTTGCATATTGCATTAAGTTACTATACCCTACTGCACCAAATTTTGAATCTATATCCACGGTCATACTGAATTTCTTATAAGAGAAAGTATTACTCAATCCCATCAAATAAGGTGGATTACCCACACCTAAATCCTTTAACACTCTATCTTCATATCCAGTTGCCTTGTTATAAATTAGCGTACCACTTGCATCTCTTTTCATTACATAAGCCCGCACAGTTGAATAAGGTAACCCAACCGCATTTATAATAGTTGGACCTCCAATCGCATTACCTAAAGTAAGCACATCAATACCTGGAGCCAACTCAATGATCTCACTTTTGTTGTAACTAAAATTGTAAACGATATTCCAACTGAAATCAGTTTTCTTAATTGGATTCCCGCTTAAGGTAATCTCCCATCCTTTGTTGGTTATCAAACCCATATTTTGCGGACCTGCTGTATAACCTGTTGCATTTGAAATTGGTGGCGCTAATATATCATTCTTGGTTCTTCTAGAATAATAGTTCACATCAATACCTAATCTATTGTCCAACATTCTTACATCAAAACCACCTTCAATGGTTGTTGCTGTAATTGGTCTAATATTTGGGTTAGGTAATATATTTGGATTACTTAATGTTGGCAAACCATATGCATTTAAGTTGCTAATCGTATAAATTTGATTAATACTTCCAGCATTTACAGTTGCACTTCCTACTTCAGCCCAAGATGATCTTAATTTTGCAAAGTTGATCAACTTAGGCATTTTAACAACATCAGATAATATAAAACTACCGCCAACTGAAGGATAGAAAATGGAATTAAACCCTGGATTTAAAACAGAGAACCAATCATTTCTTCCTGTGACAGTTAAGAAAAATAAATTATCGTAATCCAAATTTGCTTCACTAAACACTGAATTAGTTCCATCAGATGCAATGCCTGCTAATGATAAAGAACTTGCATTTGCTAAATCCCTATTTACTAAATTGGTGATGCTATACAAATTCGGTACAATCCATTGTGTACCATTGGCGGTATTACTGCTGTAATCATTTTTTTCTTGGTTCGCACCCGCCATTAAATTCAAGCCAATTTTATCGCTCATAAAGCGGTTATTGTAATTCAAGATTCCTTGGAATGTTGTTTTATTCGATTGCTCCTTTCCAGATCTAAAATAACCCAATGGCGTAAATGCATTTGTTTTAGGAACATAGTTTGATTCCGTGTAATAAAGGGAATTCAACGCTACGGTACCTTTGAAGAATAAATTCTTAGCCAAATTAACTTGCAAACTTGTTCTTCCAATTAATCTTTGTTGGTCATCTCTATTGCTTATTTGATAAGCTGCATAATAAGGATTGACTGCCGCAGGCACTGGATTCCATTCAAGCTCTCTTCCAGTTGCTGCATTTATACCAGGCAATGTAGGATCAGTCCCCCTCATATTTCTTACATCCACCACATTGGCTGCTAAGTATACTGGCCATGCAGCATTTAATTCTGCATAACCAACGTTAGGACGATTCACACCTCTAATAATATTATATTGTACACTTGACTCTAAAGTGATGAAATCATTTTTTCCCATTTTAGCACGCATATTCATATTAATCGTTTTACGGAAAAATTCTGAATTTGGTTGTTGGTCTCTTGCTCTTAAGTCACTTAAGGATAAACGCATTTGCATTTTTTGAGAACCTGCACTTAATGAAATACTATTTAATATATTTTGACTTGGTTGATAAAAATTCAAAATATTTTGTTTCACATTAACTGGAGAATAAGGTCTTGCTACACCATCAAATTGCATCACTTGTGTGCCATCCATTTTTGCACCATAGGACAAACGACCTGAACTTAATGCGGCGGCGGCAGTTGCAGGCTTCACACCATCATTACCTTGGCCGTATTCGTATTGAAAATTTGGAAAAATATAAGGTGTTCCTTGATTTACATCAGTCGTATATTCAATACCAATCCCCTTTTGTACATTTCCTTTTTTTGTTGTAATAAGAACTACACCATTAGCCGCTTGACTACCATAAAGCGCAGCAGCTGCGCCCCCTTTCAATACAGATATGGAAGCAATGTCATCAGGATTAATGCTTGAAATTCCATCGCCTCTATCCACATTTATTTGGGTCGAAGAAGTAACAGGTCCTCTATTTTGATTATCAATAGGCATTCCATCAACAACATATAATGGTTGTTGGTTGCCATTCAATGAAGTATTACCACGAATAACCACCCTACTTGATGCACCAGCACCTGCATTGGTTTGCACAGCATCCACACCTGCAATTTTTCCAGTTAAGGCGCTAGCGATATTATTCATTCTACCTTCTGTAAAGTCTTTACCACCTACTTCTTGCACTGCATAACCCAAACCTCTTCTTTGCTTACTTACACCAAATGCGGTAACGACCACTTCACTTAAGGAGGCATTCGCTTCTATTAATTTTATTGTTAAATTGTTTTTACCAGTTGCATTTATCTCCTGTGTTGCATATCCAACATATGAAAAAACAAGCACTTCATTATCAACTGCATTAATGGAAAATAAACCGGTTGCATCTGTGGTGGTACCTATTTGTGTCCCTTTTATGGTTACACTTACACCAGCCAACGCTTCTCCCTTAGCATCCTGCACCTTTCCGGATATAGTACGATTCGCATTTATAGCAGCTTCAGTAACTAATTTAGGACTTATCGGAGTTATGTTTGGTTGACTCGTGAGCTGTGGTAATACAGAAATTAAAGGTGTATTATTTTTTCTTCTATCCTTTTCTGCTTTTTTTAAAATGATGGTATTTTCAATAATTGCGAATGTAATGGGCTGATCTTTCAAAGCAGCTTCCAATACTTTCTTAAAATACTCATTTTTAACAACGATAGTGACAGGCTTGGTATCCTTCATTAAACGAGCATTATACAAAAAATCATAACCCGTCTGCGCTCTGATTTCTACAATAATTTTCTCGATACTTGAATTTGTTTCATTTAAAGTAACAAACTGATTTACATTTTCAGCTTGGGCCTTAACTGCAACAAATAAGAAAACAAAAAATACAAGCGATGTCACTTTCAATAAAAATTTTGATTGATGCAAGTTGACTGCTTCAACAATCTCATTAATAAATTGGCTCCACCAATTTTTTAATGATTCGAGTAGGACTTTTTTCATTTTTTGAAATTTATATTTTTACGAGCCTTTAATGATTATTTTACTTCCATTTATTTCATAATTCACAATACCACTTAATTGTAACATTTTTAAAACGCTTGAAATTTTCACATTCCTGGAGATATAGCCAGTAATGCTCTCAAATTCCATGGCATCCTCATATTGTATATCTACATTATACCATCGCTCTAATTCATTTACAACATCTTTGATATTTGTATTTTTAAATAAAAAGTAGCCGTCTTTCCATGCTAACGCTTGCGCTTCATCTGCAATCAATATTTTAGTTTGAATATCCCCTCTTTTAATCACTGCCTGTTGACCTGGCTTAAGAATTTTAGCAGTAGCTGCTGATTTTTCGTTGATGATTTTTACAGAACCTTCTAACAAAGTGGTTTTGCTATATTCCTCATTGTCATAAGAATTAATATTAAAATGGGTTCCCAGCACTTCTACTATTTGATCATTAGAATACACATAAAAAGGAACGCGCTTTTTATGCTTATCTTCTAATTTCGCGATTTCGAAATAGGCTTCACCGGTAAAAGATACTTTTCTTAATTTTTCATCAAAGTGCACAGGATACTTTAAGGTAGAGGCGGCATTCAATACGACCAAACTTCCATCAGGCAATATCACTTTAAATTTACCGCCCATAGGTGTTGAAATTGTGTTGTACTTATTCAAATCATTGGTAGATAACTTATTTGAATTCCTAATTTTATAAACTAGTTCTCCTTTATCTGTTTTTAAAATGCTCACCCCACTTTCTTGCGCAATTTCGCCACTGGATGCTTCATCCAATACTATTTGAGAATTATTACCTAAAGTTAAAATTGCAATATTTTTTGCAGGTTGTTTGTCTTCAAGCTTTGCGACACCTTGCGCTATTGGCAATTGCGATTTACTAGCTAATGAACTTCTATAAAAATAAATGGACGTAGAAAATAAGAAAATAACCAAAATGGAAGCGGCAATTTGCAAATAAGGCATGCGATTTAAAGTACTTTCTTTTTTGACCTGCTCCTTTATACCAAATTGGATGTAATTAAAAATTTTATCTTCAAGTTTACTAACATTTTCAATGGACTTTGACGCCTCAATTGAATTTAAATTTTCCTCGAAAAATTCATCTAGTTTCTGTTTCTCTTTTGTATTAGACTGATTTTTTAAATATCTATCTAACAATATCAGTATTGACTTTTTATCCAAAATATAGTTTTTTCTCCCCTATAAGAGTAAAAAAAGGGTCTTATCCCCTAGTCGAGATGGGATAAAATTAAAAAAATATTTTACAGGCTATTTTTTAGTAGGCCGAGCGCCTTACCGATATGATTCTCAACGGTTTTTGAAGAAATATTGAGCTGGGCTGCAATTTCTTTATGGGAATATTGATCCTCCCTACTTAAAACAAAAACCTCCTGACACTTAACTGATAATTTTGCAATTAGCTGTTGTGTATGTGCAAGAAACTCCTTGTATTCAATCAACTCCTGTGCATTATAGGTTTTATCTGGCTGAATAACTTCATTGGTATCTAATTCAGCTATTCGTTTTCGGATGATTCTAAAAACTTCATGTTTTATACAAGTGGATAAATATGCATTAAGAGAAACAGTCACTGAAATTGTTGCCCGTTTATTCCATAACTGTATAAATAAATCTTGTATAATATCCTCCGCAGTTTGTTTGTCTTTTAATATGGAAAAGGCTGTCAGGTAAAGGTTTTGCCAGTATTTTTTATATATACTTTCAAATGCTTGCGTGTCATTTTCTCGCAAACGATTCAATAATTCAACATCAATATGATTAATGTTTATAGTCATATAACAGGCAATCGATTATGAATATACATCAATTAAATAATATATTAATCAATAAAGTTATACACCTAATTTAAATCTTTTTCATAAAATATTCAATTTTTGAATATAAAAATTAAGTAGATTTATGAGGCTAAAAGCACAATATCTAATACGAAAACCATGCAGCTTAAAACTTTACCCCAATTATTTATTTTCGCAATTTGTTTATTTTTAACGAGTTGTAGTAATTTTTTTAGTGAAAAAAATGGCGGATTAATTTTACCAGATGGCTTTGAGGCAGTCGTTGTAGTTGATAGCTTACCTGGCAGAGCGCGACACTTAGCAGTGAACGACAATGGGGATATCTATGTGAAAGGAAATCGATTTGTGGAAGGCGGAATGAATTTTGTTTTAAGGGATGAGAACAAAGATGGTCGCGCTGACATCATTAAAAATTTTGGTCCAAAAATTAGAGAAGGCGCTTATGCAACTAGTATGCGTATTCACAACGGCTATTTATATACGAGTTCGGAAATGTTGGTATACAGATACAAACTTGATGCTAAGTCAATGGTTCCCATGGGGGAACCTGAATACATCGTTATTGATAGCGGTCGCAGAAGAGAACATGATGGAAAACCATTGGCCTTTGATGGTAAGGGGCATATTTTTGTTCCCTTTGGTGCTCCTTCTGATGCTTGTCAAGTGGAAAACAGATTACCTGGTTCACCAGGAATGAACCCTTGCCCAATTTTAGATTCTAACGCAGGCGTGTGGATGTTTGATGAAAATAAATTAAATCAATTCAGAACTATTGATGGTGTAAAAGTGGCAACAGGTTTAAGAAGCTTGGTGGCAATGACTTGGAATACACAAGATAATTCATTGTATTGCGTGGGCCATGGCCGAGATGGACTTGTAAATAATTGGCCGCAATACTATAATGCATGGCAAAGTGCCTTATTACCTTCTGAAGCTTTTTATAAATTAAAACCAGGGGCAAATGCAGGTTGGCCTTATTATTACTTTGATCAAATGAAAGGAAAAGTAATGTTGAATCCTGAATATGGTGGTAATGGTGAAATTGAAAATACAGATACCACCATTGAAACGCCGATTGTTGGTTTCCCTGGACATTTTGCACCCAATGATTTATTATTTTATACTGGAGATCAATTCCCTGCAAGGTATAAAAATGGCGCATTTGTCGCATTTCATGGATCAACTATTCGTGCGCCGTATCCGCAAGCTGGATATATTATAGCATTCGTTCCTTTTGTTAATGGAAAACCACAAAAGTGGGAAGTGTTTGCAGATGGATTTACTGGAAGAGATACTTTAGTAAATACAAGCGATTCAAAATATCGTCCCATGGGATTAGCACAAGGACCAGATGGCTCCTTATATATTTCAGAATCGGAAAAAGGAAAAATTTGGAAAGTGAAATTCAACGGTAAAAAAGAAGAGTTCACAGAAAAGAGTTTGGCAAAAATGAAAGAAAGAGAAAACAGAACTTATGTTAAAAATCCAGATATCGTTTTAGATAATTTAGAGCGTAACAAAGTAGCTATTGGTGGAGAAAAACTATATCAAATGAATTGTTTGATGTGTCATCAAAAAAATGGAAAAGGCGATGGAACCAGATTTCCTTCTATTGCTGCATCTGACTGGGTGAATGGCAATAAGGATACCCTTATTTCAGTATTATTAAAAGGATTGGAAGGACCTATAAAAATTAACGGCGAGCCCTTTGTTGGTATGATGCCCAAATTTTCACAACTACCTGATCAGGATATTGCAAGTATATTAAGCTATATAAGACGCAGCTTTGATAACCATTCCGACTCTGTTACAAAAACAGAAGTTGCAATTGTTCGTCAAAGATTAAGATTAATCAAGATGAAACAAATGCAACTTCAGGTGCTGAGTGATAAGAAATAATTTATTTTACATAAATAGGGTTTGCAAGTCCGTTTAAATCATACAATACTTTGCCTCCCTTGATAGTAACCTCGCATTCTAATTTTTCAGTCCCCTTTACTTTGTAACCGGTTTTATCATAAAATCCAAAGTTGCCTTTTCTGACATTAAAGATGGCAATATCCGCTTCGGAACCTTCAGATAAATTACCTAATAATGGACGGTTAATTACCTGTGCAGGTTTCCAAGTACTGGCTTTGATAACTTCCACTAATGACATACCCATATTCAAAAATTTTGACATGACACTTAATTGATCCTTCATAGAAGTGTTCATGCTACCCGTATGAAGGTCAGTACTTATCGTGTTTGGATATAATCCAGCCTTCAAAGCTGGAATCGCTTGCGAATAATTAAAACTTGCACCACCATAACCCACATCAAAAATAATTCCTCTTTTTTGCGCCTCTAATACAAATAGTTTTAGGTTATTTTTCTCATCTACAATCTCTTCACGAGCACCCCCTAGCGCAGCATAAGTATGGGTATAAATATCACCTGGTCGTAAATGTTTAAAAAATAAATCCTGGATAGGTAAATTAGGTTTAGACCCACCAAAATCAATAATTACAGGAAGTCCTGCTAATTTTCCAGCTTCCACGACTCTATCCGTTGGGGTCCAATCTTCTCCATTAAAATGGGCTAGTTTAAAACCTACTATATAATCGCTGTATTGTTTAGCAGCACTTGCAGCAAATTTAGCATTCATCTCCGCCAAATCCTGTTCGTAATTTCCACCACGCATTCCTTCACCAACAATATTTAAAAAAGACAACACTCTTGTTTGCGATATGTCAATTACATTTTTCTTGAAAGTGGCGAAGTTTTTCCAACCTGCACCGCCACAATCCACCACCGTAGTCACACCTACTCTAAATGTATAACCATCAGGCATTAAAGCACTTAAGCCATCACTTAAGTAATGATCAGGTTGTGTGCCCGCAAATACATGCGCATGCAAATCAATTAAGCCAGGTGCCACTATTAAACCAGCAGCATCCACTACTTGTTTAGCATCTTTCGCGTTTAAATTTTTGTCAACTTTAAATATTTTACCTTGCTTAATGGCTATATCCATGACACCATCGATGCCATTTTTTGCATCAATAACATGTCCGCCCTTAACTAATACATCATAGATAGGACTTGCATTTTGGGCGAATATACCAATGCTAAATACAAGCAAACCTAATAATAGTGCATACTGTTTTTTCATATAAATTAAATTTAAATAATAAAAAATCGTTTTTTGATATAGGAAAGCTACACATTTTGAAAATGAAATCAATTGCTTGAATAAAATATCTTTCAAGAATACCGCTCATCCCAAATTTTACTATGTTAAATTCATTGGAAGCGGTCTAAGGTTAGAACCTATTTAAAAAAAGTGTATAAAATGTCGCTTACTCAGCACAAAATATGCGTTTTATTCATTAATTTTTGGTTCAAAATATAAACGATTGCTATGAATTTTATTGCCACACTATTAGTTACCAACTTACTAAACTTTTCGCCTGCCGATACCAATCAGTATCAATTGGTGGTTGGTTCCTATACAAAAAAAGGAAATCCAGGAATTGAAGTATATTCCGTAAATGCAGTAACAGGAAAACCAAGTTTGTTGTATACCAAAGAAAACGCAAACGCCTCCTATTTAACTTTAGCAAATGAAGGTAAATTAATGTATGCTGTTTCTGAAGGATCAAAAGATGCCTCCTCTGTAAATTCATATAAGCTAAATAGTAATAATGAATTTGAAAAAATTAACAACTCAGCCATTAAAGGTGCTGGTCCCTGTTTTATTACTTATCGTTCCGAAAGTAAAACAGTGTACACAGCAAATTATACTTCGGGAAGCTTGAGTGTTTTCAAAACAAGTGATGACGGTGCATTACTTCCAATTGCACAAGAAATTAAATACAATGGCTCAAGTATTGATAAAGCAAGACAAGAAGCCTCACACGCACATAATGTTGTATTAAGTTTGGATCACACCTATTTATTAGTGACTGACTTAGGAGGTGATAAAATTTATCAACATAAAATATACGCTGATGGATTAGTGGACGAAAACTATACCGCCATTCCTATCACGCCAGGGAATGGTCCAAGACATTTTGTTTTTGATGCCACTGGCAAACATGGCTATTTGATTAGTGAAATGTCAGGCACAGTGGATGTTTTTGCAATAGATCAAAATAAGTTTAATAAAGTACAAAGCATTATTGCAGATACATCTAGCACCAAAGCTTCAAAAGGTAGTGGTGATATTCACATTTCCCCTAGTGGCAAATGGCTTATTTCAACTAATAGAGTGACAAGTAACGAACTAACCATTTTTAAAATTGGCGAAAACGGATTACTTACAAAAATGTATCATCAACCTGTTGCAGAAAAACCTAGAAATTTTAGTTTTACACCATTGGGAAATTTTGTTTTTGTTGCAAGTCAAAATGACGATAAGGTGCAAATATTTTCATTTGATGATGCTACTGGAAAATTAACCAACACCAATCAGGATATGAAAATAAATGCACCTGTTTGTTTGGTATTTTCAAATGAACCTATGGAAGTAAATCCTGAAGAAAGAATAAAAAAATCAAATATCACTTTAATCCCCGTTGTTCCACCGATTGCCAATTATTTGAAACAAGTTCAAGTAGGCAAATTAGTATACCTATCCGGTCATGGTCCTGATAAGCCAGGTGGTGGACAAATGTATGGCCATTTAGGAAAAGATGTCACTGTTGAAGAAGGTGCTGCAGCTGCAAGACTTACAGGGATATCTATGTTGTCTACTTTAAAATCCTATATCGGTGATTTAAATAAAGTAAAGCGTATTGTGAAAGTACTTGGATTGGTAAATTCTGATCCCACATTTGTACAACAGCCTGCTGTGATGAATGGATTTTCCAATTTAATGGTGGAAGTTTTTGGAGAAAGAGGAAAGCACGCACGCTCAGCATTAGGTGTTGCTGCACTCCCTAATAATATTTCTGTTGAAATTGAAATGATTGTGGAACTTAAATAAAATTAAAAATATAAAATTAAAAAAAATGAAAACTCAAAACCGCCGCTCAATTTTTAAAAAAATGTTTGCTGGATTCTTAGGTATCACAGGTGCTACTGTTGCTGCAAATGCAACACCAAATTCAAGTGTGGATGCAAATGGAAAAGAAGTGTTTAATGTTCAATTAGAACAGGACATTCCACTTTTTTCTGGTGCTACCAAATTTGCAGGAATGGTTTTTGTTGCAGGTAAAGGGGCACACTTTGAAGGAGATATTAAAGCCCATACGGATCATGTTTTAAAAGAATTAGAAAAAGAGTTGATTAAAGCGGGTTCCTCCATGGAAAAAGTTTTAAAAGTAAATGTATACTTAGCTGACCTGGGTGATTACAAACAAATGAACGAAGTATTTAAAGGGCGCTTTGGACCAAATCCACCAGTAAGAACAACTGTTGCAACTTATGGTGGTGTTCCAGGAAACTCATTGGTTGAAATGGACTGTATTGCAATTGCTAATTAATAAAATTTTAAATAAATATTATGAAACGCAGAGACCTGTTAAAATATATATCAATCACGCCACTTGCTGGTGCATCGATTGTAGGTGGATTTTCAACTGCTAATGCGGCACCAATGGCTACCCCATTAGCAGCAGCCATGAAGCGTGATTTATTCGCGGAATTAGGCGTTCGAACATTTATAAACGCTGCTGGTACTTATACAGCAATGACCGCATCACTAATGCGCCCTGCAACCGTGGAGGCCATCAGACAAGCTTCTCATAAATTTTGTATGCTAGATGATTTACAAGATAAAGTGGGTGAAAGATTAGCAGCAATTACCAGGGCTGAGGCAGTTGTAGTTACAAGTGGTGCGTTTTCCGCATTAACTTTAGGCATGGCTGGAATATTAACTGGCTTAGATCCAGTTAAAGTAAAAGCACTTCCTAAATTAGAAGGTACAGGTATGAAAACGGAAGTGATTTGTCAAAAATCACATGCCATTGGTTATAATCAAGCTTTAACCAACACGGGTGTAAAAATTGTTATGGTGGAAACTTTGGAAGAATTAAAAAATGCCATCAATAAAAATACAGCAGCTATGCACTTTTTACATGTGCAATCTGACAAAGGACAAATACAACATGAAGAATGGGTAGCGATTGGAAAAAAATATGGCATACCAACTACGATTGATATTGCTGCGGATGTACCTCCAGTGAGTAACCTTTGGCGCTTTAATGAAATGGGCTTTGATTTTGTTGCCATCTCAGGTGGTAAAGCATTAAGAGGACCTCAAAGTGCTGGCTTATTAATGGGTAAAAAAGATTTAATCAAGGCAGCCCGTTTATCCATGCCTCCGCGTGGGGAAACCATTGGTCGTGGTATGAAAGTAAACAAGGAAGAAATATTAGGCATGCTTGTTGCCGTGGAAGAATTTGTAAAAATTGACCATGATGCAGAAGCACTTATATTTTTAGAAAGAATTAAAAAAATTCAAGCAGCTGCAGAATCAGTTCCTGGGGTAACTACAACAATTTCAACACCAACCTTAGGTAATGTTACGCCAACTTTAAATATTATATTGGATTATAGTAAAATCAGTAAAACTGGGGAACAATTACGTTTGGATTTACGTAACGGAAATCCTTCCATTGAATCAGTGGGTGGCAAAGATAATATTGGCATGACTGCATGGTCATTACAAGAAGGAGAAGATAAAATTGTAGCTAAAAGATTAAAAGAAGTTTTACAAAGTGCGACTAAATAAATTAAAAGGAATTATGAAAAAAATAGGAATACTATTATTATTGACAGGTTCGTTTTATTTTACCCAAGCACAATTATTTCCTAAAACTGAATTAGAATATTTAACCTCTAATTGGAAGGGGGAAAGATTTGAAGATGGTCGCCCTAAAATAAGTGATGAATTAATTGCTAGAGCAAAAAAAATAGGTATCGAAGAAGCCTGGCAAGTACTTCATAACGAAGGTTACAATAATCAGTTTGAAGGAAATTGGAAAATGGTACATGATGATGTTCCAGTAGTAGGCAGGGCAGTAACTGCAAAGTACAGTCCTACCCGTCCGGATATAGAAGCACTTATCAAAGAACGTGGTAAAAAAGAAGGCCGAACTGGCAATACGAATGCTTGGCCAATTCAAATTTTACAAAAAGGAGATGTTTATGTTGCTGAAGCATTTGGCAAAATAGCACAAGGCACATTAATAGGTGACAATTTAGGGGCATCTATCTTTAATAAAACTGGCAATGGCGTTATTTTTGACGGTGCTGCGCGTGATTTATCAGGATTGTCGCAACTAAAAGGATTTAACGCCTATGTACGTGACTTTCATCCCTCATTTTTAGAAGAAGTAGTTCTAATTGGACTCAATGGGCCCATTAGAATTGGTGGTGCCATAGTTATGCCTGGGGATTTGGTATTATCTGAACGAGAAGGCGTATTATTTATACCTGCGCATATGGCTGAAAAAGTAGTCGCTACTTCAGAATTCATTTCGGTACGTGATCGTTTTTCGAAAGACGTTTTAAAATCAGGCAAATACAATGCAGGTCAAATTGACAACCAATGGACAGAAGAAATTAAAACTTCCTTTTTAAATTGGATAAGCGCCCACCCTAACGAACCCATTATTACCAAAGAAGCGCTTGAAAAGTTTCTAGAAAAAAGAACCTGGTAAGTTAAATTAATTAAAAATATATAATGAAAAATTACAAACCATTCCTCTATTTATCTTTAGGACTATTTGCCCTCGCAGGCGTTTTGTATTTAATGCATGTGACTGATTTTTTAGGACTCGTATTATCCCTGGCATTTTTATCTTTAAGCCTGGGGGTTAAATCAACTGAAAATTTGCAAGGATTAAGTTTTACGATGATTATATTTTCAGCAGTATCATTGTCTATGTTTCACCCTGAATATTTTAGAGTATGGGGAGGATTTAAATTAGGCGGACTCATTGTACCATTAATTCAAATCATCATGTTTGGCATGGGAACTTGTATGAGTATGAATGATTTTGCCGCAGTAGTTAAAACACCAAAAGGTGTAATTATAGGGGTGGTAAGTCAATTTGCTATAATGCCTACTTTAGGTTTTACTTTAGCAAGCTTATCTAATTTCCCTCCCGAAATAGCTGCTGGAATTATATTGATCGGTTGCTCCCCTAGTGGTCTGGCTTCAAACGTAATGTCCTATTTAGCAAAAGCAAACTTGGCACTATCCATTACAATTACTTCAATCACTACATTATTGGCTCCTTTTGTTACTCCTTTATTAATGAAATTATTTGCAGGCGCATTGGTAGAAATTGATGTTTTAAAAATGATGTGGGACATTAATAAAATGATCATCATCCCAATTGGCGCTGGTTTAATTTTCAATAAATTATTAAAAGGAAAATCAAAATGGCTGGATGATGCCATGCCTATTGTTTCCATGATAGGTATCGCTTGTATTATTACTATTATTACTGCTTCTGGCCGTGATAATTTATTAAAAATTGGACCATTATTAATAATCATAGTTTTAATTCATAATACATTTGGCTATTTATTGGGCTATTGGAGTGCTCGATTATTTAAAATGCCTGAAAGAGACTGTCGCACTGTAGCTATTGAAGTGGGTATGCAAAATGGCGGATTGGCATCAGGACTTGCAGAAAAGCTAGGAAAAGCTGCAACCATGGGATTGGCAGCTGCGGTGTTTGGACCTTTTATGAACATTACAGGATCCATCCTTGCTTCCTACTGGCATAAGAAAGAACCAAAGGATTAGTTTATTATATACTACTTCCAACAATCCCCGTCCCGATTTATCGGGACGGGGATTGTTCATTTATGAAAACATTACCGTTAAATTACTTTTTAAAAAATAACTTTGAAATAAAATACACGGGCTATGTTAGTTACAAGTTACTACTTAGTTAAATTGTATTACCCCATATTTATCAAACTCATGAAAGCTTGCATTGACAGGTGACCATGCAAACTTGATCATTTTACCTGCATCATAATCCAATCTGTAAAAATTAGCGTTCCAACATACGCCTTTCTTTAACTCCGTATTTTGTAAAGGCCCAAAAAGAGAAATAGGGAAAAATAATTCTGCCGTCCATTTGTACATTTCATTGTTAACCTGATGCACTTGCACTTTTTTAACCACTTTGCGCTTTCCATCATAATGCCATGGCGTCCATCCCATCGCTTTTTTATCTAAATGTGGCACTAATAAAACTAGTTCTGCGTTTAATGCATTCACTTCATATTCCAGATAAATGGGCATTTTAGGTTGCGGATGAAAAAATACTTCAAATACATCAGCCGTAAATAAATTATCAAAATCCTTTGTGAAAGTAGAGGTCACTTTTTTATCATTTCCTGTAAAAAATACATACACACCTGCATCCGAATAGAGTACTTTAAACTTGGTATCATATCCACGAACTCCTGAATCCAATTGAATCAAGTTAACCCATGCAGCGGAGTCCCATTGCACATTAGTGCCAGCGCCATCCAATACAAAATCGGCTGTCTTTTTAATTTTTAAGGTATCTGTAAAGGAAGATGCTTGCACATGAAAAAAAAGAAAAACAAAAGCAAAAATTAAAGTGATTTTTTTCATATAATAAATTTGAAAAGATACAATTAAAATTTTATCAGGTTTACCTCACTTACTCATCGCATTCAACAATTGTTCCATAATCCACTAGTAATTCCTCCCCTGCTTTTATATCCACCAATGCCTCAAACTGCTCACCGTCATTTAAAGATAGTACATTAGGTGTTTCAGAATGATTTAAATAAATCACTAAATCAACCAACTTAAAGCCATATTCAGGAATAAAATAACTGTCTTCATCAAACAGGCAATGATTTTCAATCAACTCCCTTGAATGCCTCGGCAAAGCATCCACCTCATCCTTGCTAACTTTTATCCAATCCCCAAAGCCTTCTGAAAAAATATCTTTCGTTCCTTTGGGTATATCACGAATCGCAAAAACACCAATGCCATGAAGTGGTGAAGGCTTAATCATCACATAGGTTTGCGACTGCAACTGTTTTAATAATGCTTCCTTTTTCATTTAATTATCCTAACATTTTTTGACAAGCCAATAAAGATGATTCCCAACTTGGAATGTCAATATTAATTACTGTTTCCATTTTTTGGGTATCCAGCACAGAATAAGCAGGTCTTTTAGCAGGTGTTGGAAATTGTGTGGTATTAATCGGATTTAGTTCGCAGCTTAGTCCTGCATTTTTTTTGATTTGCTGTGCAAATTCAAACCAACTCGTAACCCCTTTGTTCGCATAGTGATACACGCCATGTATTTTTTTACCCCCACTTACCTCATTGATTATTTTTAATGTAGCAATCGCTAAATCTTTTGCATAGGTGGGACGACCAATTTGATCACTCACCACATTTAAAGTTGCTCTTTCCTTCATTAATCGAATCATGGTTTTAACAAAATTATTACCATGACTACTAAACACCCATGAAGTACGAATTATAATTGTATTCGGGTTCACGGCTAAAGCCATTACTTCTCCCTGCGCCTTGGTTGTACCATAAAAATTTACAGGATCAATAATAGTATCTGTTAAATAAGGACTAGATGCATTGCCATTAAAAACATAATCAGTTGAAAATGTAATGAATAAAATATTATTTGCACCTGCGATGCTTGCTAACTCAGCAACAGCAGTTGCATTAATTAAATTAGCCAAATTTTGTTCTGCTTCCGCTTTATCCACTGCGGTATATGCAGCTGTATTAATAATCGCTTGTGGTGCCCATTGATGTATCAATGATTCAAATAATTCCGGCTTCGATAAATCAAACATGCTTCTATCGGCGAAGATGAATTCATACATTGGATAACTAGCTGCCAATTGTGTTAACTCCCAACCTAATTGCCCATTGGCACCCGTTACTAATATTTTTTTTATACTCATTGCGTGGTTTAGGAATTAAGTTTGGGTAATTATTTTGACACGAATTCCTTAGGCAACTTCGTCCATTCACTTGAAGGGAGTGACTTAAAATAATCGTAGGTTTTTTTCAATCCTTCCGCACGATCCACTTTGGGCTCCCAGCCTAAAATAGTTTTCGCCTTGGTAATATCTGGTTGTCTTTGCTTTGGATCATCTACCGGTAATTCCTTATAAATAATTTTCACTGAGGATCCCGTTAACTTTAATACCTCTTCGGCAAAATCCTTTAAACTTATTTCATTCGGATTGCCAATATTTACTGGACTTGAATAGTCACTTAATAACAATCTATATATCCCTTCTACTAAATCATCTACGTAACAAAAGCTTCTTGTTTGAGAGCCATCACCAAACACGGTCATATCCTCCCCTCTTAATGCTTGACCAATAAACGCAGGTAATGCACGTCCATCATTCAAGCGCATTCTTGGTCCATAGGTATTAAAAATACGGATGATACGCGTTTCCACCTGATGGAATGTATGATAAGCCATGGTGATGGATTCCATGTATCTTTTAGCTTCATCGTATACGCCTCTTGGACCCACTGGATTTACATTACCCCAATACTCCTCTGTTTGTGGATGCACCAAAGGGTCACCATATACTTCACTTGTACTTGCGACTAATATGCGCGCCTTTTTATCTTTCGCCAAACCCAAACAATTATGTGTGCCTAAGGCCCCCACTTTTAAGGTTTGGATGGGTATTTTTAAATAATCAATTGGACTTGCTGGTGATGCAAAATGTAAAATATAATCAAGTGCCCCTTCAATTTCAATAAACTTAGTTACATCATGTAATTTGAATTCAAAATTTTCATTCGTCATTAAGTGCTCGATATTATTCATATCTCCCGTAATCAAATTATCCATGGCGATGACCTTATATCCTTCACGAATAAATCGATCAGATAAATGAGATCCTAAAAATCCGGCAGCACCTGTGATTAAAATTCTTTTTTGACTCATGATAATTTATTTGCAATCCGCTAACTAATATTTTTTTTCGAACTACCGCCATCCAAACTGTTTCAAATTACAACCTTCCAACACTTTCATAATGATACCCCAGTTCCTTCATCTTCGCAACATCAAATAAATTTCGACCATCAAAAATTACTTTACTTGGTAATTCTTTTTCGATGATTTCAAAATCGGGTGTTCTAAACTCACTCCACTCCGTTGCAATGACTAATATATCCGCACCGGCTAGCGCTTCGTATTGATTGCTTGCATATTTAATTTTATCGCCTATTTTATTTTTCACATTGGGCATTGCTTCCGGATCATAGGCAGTGATGATCGCACCTGCAGCTGTTAAAGCGTTAATCATGTCAATGGCTGGCGCATCTCTAATATCATCGGTATTCGGTTTGAACGCCAATCCCCACAAAGCAATTTTCTTGCCTTGCAAATCATTTTTTAAATATGTATTGATCTTATTTACCAAATGCAACTTTTGTAGTGCATTTACTTTTTCGACCGCTTTTAAAATTTCAAATTCATAATTTACTTCATTCGATGACTTTACCAATGCTTGTACATCCTTAGGGAAACAACTTCCACCATACCCAATTCCTGGGAACAAGAAACGCTTCCCTATGCGATCATCACTTCCTATGCCTCTACGCACCATATCCACATCCGCACCCATGCGTTCACATAATTGTGCGATTTCATTCATGAATGAAATTTTTGTGGCTAAAAAACTATTCGCTGCATATTTGGTTAACTCTGAACTGCGCTCATCCATAAAAATTAATGGATTCCCTTGTCTTACAAAAGGGGCATATAATTCAGTCATCACTTTTTTTGCTTGCTCGGACTTTGTTCCTATCACTACCCTATCTGGCTTCATAAAATCCTCCACTGCAACCCCTTCTCTTAAAAATTCAGGATTACTGACTACATCAAATTCGCCTTTATAATTTTTCGCAATCGCTTCTCTTACTTTATCGGCTGTTCCCACTGGCACAGTACTTTTATTCACAACCACCTTATAACCCTTCATCAATTTACCCATCTGATCAGCCACCCCTAATACATATTTTAAATCAGCTGACCCATCCGCACCTGGTGGTGTAGGCAATGCTAAAAATATAATTTCTGACGCCTCTAAAACATCCTCCAAATTGGTGGTAAATACCAATCGACCTTCCTTCGTATTTCTTAAAAATATTTTTTCTAGCCCTGGCTCGTATATCGTGATTTGGCCAGATGTTAATTTATCCACCTTCGCCTTATCTATATCTACACAAGTAACCTTGTTACCTGTTTCAGCAAAACAAGTCCCTGTTACCAATCCCACATAGCCTGTTCCTATTACTGTAATTTTCATTGATTCAAATTTTAAGCATTAAAAAAGGAGTTCACTCCTGATGCAATATGTTTTAATTGCGCCTCTTCCATTTCCGTGTGTATTGGAAGTGAGCAAACGACCGGTGTTAAAGCATTGGTCACTGGCAAATGTAAATGTTCATTTTTTCCCTCGCCAAACATTTTTTGCAAATGCCCTGGCACTGGATAATAAATCATACATGGAATGTCAAGATCCCCCAAATGCTTTATAAACTTTTCGCGATCCACCCCAACTAATTGTATGGTATATTGATGATACACATGCGTGCTATATTTATTTACAGCTGGTGTTACAATTTGTTTAATATCTGCAAAAGCATGATTATAAAATTGCGCAACATGATTACGTGCTTGATTATAACTATCCAGCTTTTGTAATTTAATATTTAAAATGGCTGCTTGTATGGAATCTAATCTTGAATTACACCCCACTACATCATGATAATATCTAGCCGATTGGCCATGATTGGCAATCATCGTCATTTTATCAGCCAAGGCTTTGTCATTGGTAAACAAAGCACCGCCATCACCAAACGCACCTAAATTTTTACTTGGATAAAACGAAGTAGCACCTATATGACCCATCGTTCCTGTTTTTTTCGTTTCTCCATTTGGGAAAGTATAATCACACCCAATGGCTTGCGCATTATCTTCAATCACAAACAAATTATTTTCTTTGGCAATTTGTAAAATCTCTGCCATGGGTGCAGCATGTCCATATAAATGAACCGGAACTATCGCTTTCGTTTTTGGTGTAATTGCATTTTTTAAAGAAGCAATATCCATGCAATAAGTTACAGGATCCACATCCACAAAAACTGGGGTTAACCCAAGTAATGCAACTACCTCTGTGGTCGCTATATAAGTGAATGAAGGGGTGATTACTTCGTCCCCGGGTTGCAAGCCTAATGCCATCATCGCAATTTGTAAAGCATCGGTACCATTGGCACAAGGAATAACATGTGAAACTTGTAAATAAGAAGCTAAACTTTGACTAAAATCCTGGACTGCTTTACCATTAATATAGGAAGCACTATCCAAAACGCTTTGAATAGATTCATCCACTTCCTTTTTTATAGCCAGATACTGATTTTTAGTATCTACCATCTGAATTTTACGCATCAATTCCATTTTTGCAAAAATACTATAAAAAGGGTAAAAGGCCTACCCACTACAATATCTAAATATTGTATGTTTATTAGCAATAAATGTCCATTTATATGCCGAATTTTATTGATTTTTGCCTGACAGATACACCCCATGGTAATTTACAATCTATTTTTATTGCTCTACCGCCTCCTTGCTAAATGCACGGCCCCCTTTAATGGCAAGGTCAAGCATTGGGTTTTAGGGCAGAATGAGGTATGGAATGAGATCACCGGCTTTGCTGAAAAAATTCAAAAGCCCATCATTTGGGTGCACTGTGCCTCCTATGGTGAATTTGAACAAGGCTTACCCATTATTGAAAAAATAAAGGCAGATTATCCAGGGTATCAAATTTGGCTTACTTTTTTTTCACCTTCAGGATACCTGCATCGCAAAAACGACCCAACTGTTGATTTTGTTACTTACCTACCCATGGATAGCGCAAACAATGCAAAACATTTTTTTGATGCAGTACAACCCAAGTTGGTCATTTTTATCAAGTATGAATTTTGGTTTTATTATTTATCGGAAGCTAAAAAAAGAAACATCCCCACTTTATTGGTGGCTGCCATTTTTAGACCAACGCAAATATTTTTTAAATGGTACGGAGGTATTTATAAAAAGATGCTTTCCTTATTTTATGCCATTTTGGTGCAAGATGAAAACTCAAAAAAATTAATTAGCCCAATTTTTTCAGAACAAAAAATTAGTGTCACTGGAGATACCCGATTTGATCGCGTGTTGCGCACTTCTAAATCAAGTACCCATTTTGATTGGTTGCAGAAATTGAATAATGCTAAAATAATAATAGCTGGAAGCACTTGGGAAAAAGACCATATTTTATTATCAAGCTTAGCAGACAAATACACCCACCTAAATTGGATCGTGGTTCCCCACCATGTGGATAGCACAGCTATTCAAAAATGTGTAGCGCTATTTAATAACGCCACCACTTTAACTTCATTTGCAGCCAGCCACCAAAAATTCAATAACGCAAAAGTGATCATTGTTGACCAAATAGGATTGTTACGTAATTTATACCAACATGCTTATATAACCTATATTGGTGGCGGATTTGACGCCGAGGGTATACATAATGTACTTGAACCAGCAGCATTTGGGAAACCTGTTTTCTGGGGACCCAATGATGAAAAATATATTGAAGCGCGTGGACTTGTCAATGCAGGTGGCGGATTTAAAATACATGATATAAACTCATTCAGTAAAACACTTGAACTATTATCAAGCCAAACTGAAAAATATGCAAAGGCTTGCGAATCATCTGCAAATTTTATTTCTCAAAATGCAGGTGCTACCCAAAAAACAATGGAATTTATTTATGAAAATCGTCTTTTGATCAATTGATCAAATTGTTTTACAACATTACTTTCCTCATCCCAATTATTCTTTTCTCTTAATTCTCTCTTGATATAAAATTGTGCCTCCGGAAATATTTTAAAAGCATTAATAGTTTTAATGCCTACTTCAAATGACTTTTCATCTCCTGCAAATAATTCTTGGATGAATTGAAACTTATCATTAATGCCGATCGCTGATCGTAAATCCTTAATTGGCTCTAAAACAAGGTGATCCTTCACCTCTTTTACTTCCTTAATTTCAGTTTTTTCTGAAGCAACCAGGCTGGGCTCTGTTTTCGCTTCCACAATATTAGGGGCCAATTTTTCATCGATTACTTCCACAGGCGTTTCCATCTGTTCGACAGTATTGGTGACAGCTGCAAGTTCCGGAGTAATCTGCGATTGCATCACTGCTTTCTCGGCTGGTGCAACCATGATTGCTTCCTGGTATATATTTTGAGGCAATGGCTTAGACACTACTGCCCCACCCAATTCTGTCAATATTTGTTGTGCAGTTATTATTAAACGCGTTTTATCCTCATTTTGACGCAACTGCTCACTTAATTTTTCCACCAAAGCCTTTACGCTATCCATAGGAATGTTTACTTTTGGGGCAATACCTTTACCTTATTATTAAAACGAAGAAACTAAATTAATTATTGTCTATGTTTATTGAGCAGAATATAACTGGCGAGCGCAGAGGATGGATCGAAGTAATTTGCGGCAGCATGTTTAGCGGAAAAACCGAAGAATTGATTCGAAGATTAAAAAGGGCCAAAATTGCTAATTTAAAAATTGAGATTTATAAGCCAGCTACGGATACGCGTTATGATGTTACAAAGATTGTAAGTCACGATGCTAATGCAATCGCATCTACCCAAGTGGCAAACTCATCTGAAATACTTGCACTTGCCGAACATGCGCAAGTAGTAGGCATCGATGAAGCACAATTTTTTGACGAAGGCATTATTGCAGTTTGTGAGACCTTGGTGATGCAAGGCAAGAGAGTCATTGTTGCGGGATTAGACATGGATTATTTAGGCAAACCCTTTGGCCCCATGCCGGCACTTTTATCTGTGGCTGATTTTATTACCAAGCTGCATGCTATATGTGTACAATGCGGACATTTGGCAAATGTATCTTATCGAACAAGTGATGAAGAAGGAACTGTGGTTTTAGGTGAGAAAAATAATTACGAACCAAGATGCCGAGTATGCGCCTCAAAATAGTTTATACCTTATTGAAAAAAGATGCACTGCTTGAATTTAGGCAGCAGTATACATTTTTTGGTATCCTATTGTATATTGCTTCCACCACTTTTGTGATTTATTTAACCATGGGGCAACCTGATGATCATGTATGGAATGGATTATTTTGGGTGACGCTTTTATTTATATGTATCAATACAGTTGCCCGTAGTTTTTTACAAGAAGGTCGTGGTAGGATGTTGTATTTTTATACCATAGCGAGTCCCGTACATTTTATCTTTTCAAAATTAATTTACAATAGTTTACTCATGACAATCATGAGTGGACTTAGCTTATTGTTATTCACCGTATTACTCGGCAACCCCTTACAACATGGCTGGTTGTTTTTTGGCATTAGTTGCTTGGGTGGGATAAGTTTAAGTTTGGTATTTAGCTTTTTAGCAGCCATTGCCGCTAAAGCACAACAACCATCTGCAATCATGGCGATACTTGGATTCCCATTGATTATCCCTCAATTAATGATATTAATGAAAATTGCAAACATTGCATTTTCCGATGTAGTACAAAATAGTTTACCCGAACTGGTTTTGATATTGATAGGATTTGATTTTATGATCATCGCGCTATCCTATATCCTATTCCCCTTCTTGTGGAAAGAATAAATTTAAAATTAAAAAATATAATTTTAAATTTATTTATTATCTAAATGATAAAAAAGAAAAAAGGAGAAAAATATAGCATTTTTCTCCATTAAAAAAGATTAATAAAAAAAATCAAAAAGAGGATGAAGTTTTAATAATTTATATTTTTTATTCTTTATAAAATATAAATTATTAAAACTGAAGGTGTCTAACGGTTTGTCCGTTATTGATTAATTGCTTCAATGATTCAATACCAATATTTAAATGACGCTCCACAAATTCAGCAGTCACTAAACTATCGCTTGCTTCTGTTTTAACACCTTCAGGAATCATCGGTGAATCACTCACTAATAATAATGCACCTGTTGGTATTTTATTATAAAAACCTACGGTAAATATGGTCGCTGTTTCCATATCAATGGCATAAGCGCGAATATCCGTTAAGTATTGTTTGAATGCATCATCATGTTCCCATACGCGACGATTCGTGGTATATACTGTGCCCGTCCAATAATCTACACCACTATCACGTATCGTAGTTGAAATTGCTTTTTGTAATGCGAACGCAGGTAATGCAGGAACCTCAGCAGGGAAATAATCATTGGAGGTACCCTCCCCTCTGATGGCTGCAATAGGTAAAATTAAATCACCAATTTTGTTTCTTTTTTTCAACCCACCACATTTACCTAAAAATAAAACTGCTTCGGGCTGTATTGCAGTAAGCAAGTCCATGATGGTTGCCGCACCTGGGCTACCCATTCCAAAATTAATAATAGTAATACCTTCTGCAGTTGCACACTGCATAGGGCGATCCTTACCAATAACTTCTACATTATGCATTTTTGCAAACATGTTTACATAATGGCTAAAGTTGGTTAATAGTACATATTTACCAAATTGGTCCAAGGTAGCACCGGTATACCTAGGCAACCAATTGTCAACTATTTCCTGCTTTGATTTCATACATAATTATTTTAACTGTGACTACTACTTCCCAATTATTCTGTGCTTATATTTGAAGTATTAATAGCTGAAATTACAAATTTTATCGGACATCCACATGCAAGCCTTAATTTACCCCACCTATCCCTTTAAAATACAGCAAGTGCAAGGCAAGGATCAAATATTTGATCCGTTTAGGAAAGCGTGGATCATACTCACCCCCGAAGAGTGGGTAAGGCAAAATACCCTGCAATATTTAGTACAAATCTGCAACTATCCAAGTAGTTTAATTGCCGTTGAAAAAACCATTCAATTAGGAGAACTCAATAAACGTTTTGATATCGTCGTATATAAAGAGGATACCCCTTGGATGATTATTGAATGTAAGGAAGCAAGGGTGGAAATTGGCGAGAAAACTTTGCAACAAATTTTACAGTACCAACAAATATTAAATGCGCAATACTTAATTATCACAAATGGACATCAAACATTGGGTGCTAAAATAGCATCGGGGAAACTGCAGCCATTGCAAAATTTCCCCGAATATATATAATGAATGTTATTTCAGGTTATGGGAAGATGCCTAATTCAGCATAAGAGGTTCCTACTTTATTAATGGCACAAACGTAAGCGGCTGTTCTCATATCAGGTATCGCAGGATTTGCTTTCCATATGTCCATAATTTCTCGCGTCGCATTAATCATTGTCTCCTCCAATCCACTATGCACTAAATCAATTTCATCAGGACCATGTGCAATAATTTCTTTCTCAGAAGGATTCACTTTTTTACCAGTCAATTCCTCCATCTGATTCAAAATATTAATATTCGCATTTTCTGTGAATCTTTTTTCCAAACGACCATATCTTACATGGCTTAAGTTTTTCAACCACTCAAAATAAGAAACAGTAACACCACCTGCATTTAAATACATATCTGGAATAACTAAAATTCCCTTTTTTGCAAAAACCTCATCCGCTGCTGGCGTTAATGGACCATTCGCCGCTTCCCCAATAATTTTCGCTTTGATTCGTGGCGCATTATTTTTATCAATTACATTTTCCAATGCTGCCGGAATTAAAATATCACATTCCATTTCTAAAGCTTCTGCACTATTTGCAATATTAGTAGCCCCTGGGAAATTCAAAATACTTCCTGTTTTTTTACGATGTTGGAAAACATCTTCCTCATTTAATCCATCCTCGTTATAAATAGCCCCTTCAAATTCTGCAATAGCAATAACTTTAGCACCACCCTCTCTGAAAAACTTAGAAGTATAATAACCAACATTTCCCAAGCCTTGCACAATAACTTTTTTATCCTGCACGCCAACAGTAAGGCCTAATTTTTTCATTTGATCTTCCATCAAACAAACTTCTCTGATACCAAAAAACACACCCAAGCCTGTGGCTTCTTTACGACCACGTACACCACCTAAAGAAATAGGTTTACCAGTCACACAACCAGCTGCATCAATTTCGCCTGGCTTTAATGATTGATAGGTATCCACAATCCATGCCATCTCACGCTCACCTGTTCCGTAATCTGGTGCAGGTACATCAATACCTGGACCGATAAAATTTTTCTTTACTAATTCTGAAGTATATCTTCTAGTTATTTTTTCTAATTCATACGCACTTAAACTTCGTGGGCTAATTTTAATCCCCCCCTTCGCACCACCAAAAGGAACATTCACAATGGCACACTTATACGTCATTAATGCAGCCAATGCCATTACCTCATCCTGATTCACCGCCATACTAAAACGAATACCCCCTTTACATGGTGACTTATGTTGTGAATGCTGTACACGATATGCTTCAATTACTTCAATATGACCGTCATCCATTTTTACTGGGAAACGCATGCTGTAAATGCTATTACATGCTTTAATTTGATCTAATATTCCTTGCTCCCATGTTGTGAATTTGGAAGCCTTGTCGAAACTTTTTTCAACACTTTCAAAAAAACTGTAAGGCTGATTGTCTGACATATATATTGGTTTTAAATAAATTTAATCTTTTGCGCCATTTTCTAATTTGCTTATTTTTTTATCAACGCTTGCCACATAAATAAATAAGCCCACTAATATGATGCTAACGATAGTCATTACTAAATATATTTTACCATCGCGTAACATTAAGTTGTCTGAATTATTTGCCGTCATTGCTTGTAAAAGAGAAATCATATGGTTTAATTTAGATTGTTAATTTTTATAATAATTCTTCCTTCTTTAATTTTAATAATTGGTAACGGATATTTAAAGTACTTATCCATACCCCTAATAAAGTCCAACCAATCACTGCTGGATAAAACACTATTCGCATGCTTGCAGACATATCTTTTCCATTAATTCCAGGATTCCCTTCACTGCCCTGTCCACCTGGATGTAAGGATTCCGTTAATCTTGGTAAAATCCATAAAGTAGGAAACAACATGAAGAAGGAAAATATATTATACACGGCAGATAATCTTGCGCGTTTTTCCATATCAATTAAACTTCCTCTTAAAACGAAATAGGCAAAATAGATGAGTAAAGCAATGGCTGCACCATTTTGTTTTGGATCACCTACCCAAGGACTACCCCATTGGTAGTTCGCCCAAAACGCACCAGTAATAATTCCTAAAATTCCAAATACCAAACCCATGGATGCATAAGCATAGGAATACACATCATGCACTGGATTACCAGATCTCAAATATTTAATTGCATAAAATAAGGAAACAAAAAATAATATCATCATACCAAACCACATAGGCACATGAAAAAACATATTGCGGATAGATTCACGCATACGATCATCCAACTTAGGTACTTTAACAATGAATCCATAGGTACAGGTGTACAACAAAAGGAAAAATGACAAAACTTTCCACCATTTAGCTTTCAACATAGAATAATTTGTTTTAAATCAACACTGGACCAAAACTAACAATTGTTTGCAAATCTAGTGACCGTAACATGAAGCGAACTGCCCCGTAAGGCTGTAGTAAACTTAATGTGGCTATCACCCAAAAATAGACACAAATGAAACTTTCCCAATTTAGGTACGACCTACCTTTGAATTTGATCGCACAACACCCTACCAAGCGTAGAGAAGACAGTAGACTGATGGTCGTGAACCGTCAGAATGGTCACATGGAGAATCGAAATTTTTCCGATTTATTAGAGTACTACGATGACAAAGATGTTTTTGTCGTGAACAACACCAAAGTTTTTCCTGCTCGTATGTATGGTCGCAAGGAAAAAACAGGTGCTAAGATTGAAGTTTTCTTATTAAGAGAATTAAATAAGCCCAATCGTTTATGGGACGTAATTGTTGATCCCGCAAGAAAAATTCGTGTAGGAAACAAATTATATTTTGGCGAAAACGAAGAATTGGTTGCCGAAGTCATTGACAATACCACTAGCCGTGGCCGTACCATTCGTTTTTTATGGGAAGGTGATGATGATGGATTTAGAAACATGTTAGAATTTTTAGGAGAAACCCCATTGCCTAAATACATTAAGCGTAAGCCAGACGAAGAAGATAAAGAAAGATACCAAACAGTTTATGCAAAGTATGAAGGTGCCGTAGCTGCACCTACAGCTGGATTACACTTTAGCAAGGAGTTAATTAAAAGATCAGAAATTTTAGGTATCCGTTTTGCGGAAGTCACCTTACATACTGGCTTAAGCACTTTCCGTCCTATTGAAGTGGAAGATTTAAGCAAACATAAAATGGATGCAGAATATTTTAAGATTGACGAAGATGCTTGTCGCATTATTAATACTGCAAAACAAAATGGTCGTCGCGTTTGTTCCATTGGAACAACAGCCATGCGTGCAATGGAAAGTAGCGTAACTGCACAACGCTTATTAAAACCAGCGGAAGGTTGGACAAATCATTTTATTCACCCTCCTTATAACTTTAATATTGCGGATAGCTTGGTGACCAACTTTCATTTACCAAAAACGAGTTTGTTAATTATGTCTTGCGCTTTTGCAGGATATGAATTAGCGATGGAAGCATATAAAAAAGCAATTAAAGATAAGTATCGTTTCTTCTCTTACGGTGATGCGTTATTATTTATCTAAATTTTTTGAGAAAATAAATTTAGATAAATAATAGGTTTATAATTTTTATACTGTTTATTTAAGTCTTTTTATAAAAATATAAAAGACTTAAATAAACCTCTTTTATATTTTACTACTTATAATTATAAAAGAGCCAAATGCAATATTTGGCTCTTTTTTTTTGGCCTAAAATGAACCTTTTATTAAAAATAAATTCTAGCCAAAAAGGAGTCCCGATTTTCAGGACTCCTTTTTATTTTTCCGGATAACATAAACCACTTTTCCTGATTTCAAAAATGAGCAGTTCACATTGACTTTATTTTTGCGGCTTAATAGTATGATACTAAAATTAAGCCTCGCCATTTCCATAATTTGTGTTTTGAATCAAAACATAAATGCACAGGACAAAATCAAGGATAGTATACAATGGAAAAGCTTGCCCGACATTACTGTTGTTGGCAGAAATAGCAAAAGCGATTACCAACAACTACCAGAAATTGTTGGCACCACCATTTATGCAGGTAAAAAGAACGCTTTAATTGTGCTTGAAAATGTACAGGGCAATATCGCCAACAACACCATGCGTCAAGTATTAGCAAAAGTCCCAGGGATACACGTTTGGGAAAGTGACCCTAGCGGTATTCAAATAGGCATTGCCGCAAGAGGTTTAAGCCCTAACCGAAGTTGGGAATTTAATGTTAGACAAAACGGCTATGATATCGCCGCCGATCCATTTGGCTATCCTGAAGCTTATTACAATCCACAATTGCAAGCAGTTCAAAGAATTGAAATTGTGAGAGGTCAAGGTGCCTTACAATATGGACCGCAATTCGGTGGCATGGTCAACTATATATTAAAGGATGGAAATGAAATCAATAAACCCATCGAGTTTGAAACGCAACAAACTATTGGTAGCAATGGTTTATTAAATAGTTATAATGCATTAGGTGGCAAGCGTGGAAAACTGCATTATTATTCATTTTTTGACCAACGAAATGGAGAGGGTTGGCGAAATAATAGTCAATTTTATACCAAATCTGGTTTCGGTTCAATTACCTATAATTTTACAAATAAATTTTCACTCAAGTTTGAATTAATGTATTCACATATCAGAAGCCAACAAGCGGGAGGTTTAACCGATGTTCAATTAATACAAGATGCAAAACAAAGCTTCCGAAACAGAAACTGGTTTGATATCACTTGGATGACACCCGCCCTAATACTACAATACGAAATCAATGAACATAGCCGTTGGAATACAAAAATTTTCGGAACCATCGGTGACCGAAATAGTGTTGGATTTTTACAACCCATCAATATAAAAGATAGCATCAACCCAACTACAAACCAATTTAATAATAGGATCGTTAATTTAGATAAATACAGAAACTACGGAATTGAAAGTAGAATTATAAGCGATTATGCCATTGGTAAATTTAAAAATACGATTGCAGGAGGTATTAGATTATATAAAGGCAATACGGACCGGTTAGCCGATGGCATTGGTAGCACGGGCTCAAATTATGATATCACTATAAAAGGGACCTACCCTAAAGATGTAAGTTTTGCATCATCCAATGCCGCAGCATTTATTGAAAACATTTTTAAATTTTCAGATAAGCTATATTTAATTCCAGGTATCCGATATGAATGGTTGGAAGGATCAGCTGCTGGAAGAAATGGACTAACCACCAATGGAACAGCCATTAATTTACAAAATATCACTAGGAGTAGAAATTTCCTACTCGCTGGTGTTGGATCAGAATACCATATTACAAAGGGTACAGAATTTTATACAAATTTATCACAAGCCTATAGGCCAATTCAATTTGCAAATTTACAAGCACCTCCAACGACAGATGTGGTTGACCCAGATTTAAAAGATGCCAAAGGCTATAATTTTGATATTGGCTATAGAGGCAAAGTAAAAAATTATATTCAATTTGATATTAGTGGATTTTATTTAAAATATAATAATCGTGTGGGCACCATCACAACTTCGGGCACAAACTTTAGACTCATCACCAATGTGGGAGCTAGTATCAGCCAGGGTATCGAATCTTATATTGAATTCAATCCAATAAGGGCATTTACAAATAGTCAAACCACTGATGTCATCTTATTTAGTTCCTATGCATATACCAATGCAACCTATAGCAGTGATCATAAAGATGCAAATACCAAAGGCAAAAAAGTTGAAAATGCCCCTACTGATATTTTCAGAGGAGGTATCAGCTATGGATACAAAAATCTTCTAATCACCGCACAATTAAGTTTTGTTGGCGCCTCCTTTAGTGATGCAAATAATACAGTTGCTGCAATTACAAATGGGAATACGGGACGCATCCCTTCCTATTCAATCACAGACTTAACAGGTAGTTATAAGTTTTCCAAAATGTTACAGCTAAAAGCAGGAATCAATAACCTATTGGATAAAAGATATTTTACCAGACGCGCTGGTGGCTACCCAGGACCAGGTGCCTTGCCTTCCGATGGTCGCAGTTTATTTATTTCAATTGGAGCGAAGCTATAAAATAAATCCAATTACAAATTGAATAATCCCTTATTCACGAGTTGTAAAGTTTTGGTTTTGTATTCTCTTGGAATCAATAATGAAATATTATGATGACTTCCACCATAGCTTACCATGGTTACCGGAATTTCATTAATTGCATCGAATAATTTTGTTAGTACGGCATCTGTTTTGGCAATTTCGTTTCCAACAATCGAAATGATCGTTTGATTTTTTTCAACCTCAATGGATGCGATATTGTTAAGCTCAGCAATAATTTCATCTAAATGCAAATCACTATCAATAGTAACAGATACAGCTACCTCTGATGTGGTCACCATATCAATCGGCGTTTTATATTCCTGCTTCTTTTTTTATCACTGTTCCAGCAGCCGAAGGTTGCATGGTATTTAATAATTTCACAGGGATGTTTCCTTGTTGTGCAGGCCAAATACAAGTAGGATGTAATATTTTAGCACCGAAATATGCCAACTCCGCAGCTTCATCAAAACTCAATTGCTCAATAGCAACCGTTTTATCCACAACGCGAGGGTCATTGTTATGCATGCCATCAATATCCGTCCATATTTCACAAACACTTGCTTGCACCGCAGCCGCAATTAATGAAGCGGTGTAATCACTTCCACCTCTCTTTAAATTATCAACCTCCCCTTTTGCATTGCGACAAATATATCCCTGGGTAATAAATAATTTTTTAGTTGGATGTTGCGCCAACACAACTTTTATTTTTTGCTCAATCAAAGTTAAATCCGGCTCATCATTCATATCCAAACACATGAAATCCAAAGCAGGAATTAAGGCATGATCAATTTTTTCTTGCTCTAAATACAAAGCAAAAAGTTTGGTGCTCATTAATTCGCCTTGTGCTAAAATATCTTTATTCAATGCATCGCTTAAGGAGATGCGTTGTGTTATTCTTAAAAATTCAAAGTGTTCTTTAATAATTCCTTCCGCTTTTGTTTTAAGCGATGCTTCTTTTATTAAATCATTTATAAATAATGCATAATGCTTTTCTAGTGCATCAATTTTTTCAGTGGACCCTTTTTTATCTTGTGCTGACAAGCTATTGCTTATTTCAACCAATGCATTTGTAGTTCCGCTCAATGCACTTAATACCACGATCGTAGGTTCCCCATCACGCGTGATTAATTGCGATACTTGGTGCATCCTTTCCGGCTTTCCTACACTTGTTCCTCCAAATTTCATTACCCTCATTAGAAAAATATTTATGTAATCAATTTTTGTATCGTCAAAGGTAATTATGTGCAGTGAATTTTAGTTGAATTCGCGACACTTATTTAATCACATTACAGAAATCAAGCTTATTACCAAACATATGTTAGCCAATAACAAAAAAAGGTATACCGTTAAGTATACCTTTTGGATATTGCAGAATGCTATTAAATTAAAATGGTAAATCATCCATTGCAGTGGTATCAGATCCACCACCTGCACTTTGATATCCGCCATTACCAGTATCGCCGCCATTAGAAGCATCCGATCCGCCACCTGTACTTGAACCAGCTGGTTTAGCCCCTAATAATTGTACAGATGAAATTCGAAGTGTTAATGAAGCACCATTACGTCCATCAGTGGTGGTATAAGATCTTACATCCGGTGTCCCTTCCACATATACTTGCGTTCCCTTTTTTAAATAAGGTGCAACTGCAGTGCGGTCTGTCCAATACGAACAGTCCACCCATGTCGTACGATCTTTTTGATTTCCTTGTGCGTCTTTAAATCGCTCTGTATGAGCCACATTAAAGTTAATTACTGTTTTGCCATTTACATTGTTAACTAAGGCGTCTTTGCCTAAATTTCCAATAACTTGTAGTTTAATCATTT
>RFZW01000300.1 GCA_009920495.1 Chitinophagia bacterium | reverse complement strand
CGTGGTTTTTTGCAGCTTGCCAATAAAATCTTCAACATTTGTTGCAGCGTATTGAGCACCAACATTTTTCAAAGTATTAGATAGAGATCTAGCAGCTTTCTCATCAGCCATAAAAGCTTGAACTGAAGCCTTGCCAAATTGTAAAACTTTCCGAGCAGCAAAAACACCAGCAAAAGTCTTGCCTAAGTTTTTTACTGTTTTGTCAAATGCGCTTATATGCTTTTTAGCTTGGTTTAAACCTTTTGGGTCATACCGTGTAGTTGCGCTGACTAATAAATTTGGCATTATGAGGCCAACTTATAGCCGGATTGATTGCCCGCACCGCCTGAGGCGTTGAATATCTTGACGGCTTTATCAATGGCAGTAGCCACGGCCAAGGTTGCTTTGCCGTGATCTTGTTCCCAAGCTTTGAAAATCAAACGGCCGCGTTCTTCATTTTTGCCGTATAGGCTACCCATGGCCCCAATGAATAATTCACCAGCCCTAGGGTTGTTAGATTTTCCCTGTTGACCGGATTGAACACGGCCCGCAGTCTCATAAATTGCGCCGGCCGCAGAATTGTTGCGCACATAATATTGAGCACGATAGCCCTGACTATTTTGAATGCTTTTGCCTTGACGGTAAACAATGCCGGCAACAACTTCACGGGTATCAAAAAGAGGGAATTTGCGCACACGCCCACTTGTGTTAAATACGGCTTGGCTCTGAACCTTGCCGCGTTTTTCCCATCCTGAAAGATATGTTGGGAATCCCATTGGAACATCGTTGCGAGCTTTATCACGAATCGTTAACATTGCAGCTTTAATTTCAATGTTCATTTGCTTGGTTAAGTCTCTGTCAAACTTACGCATGGCTTTCAAAGTGGGTTCAACGCCTGTTATGTTTAGTGGCACGGGCCCTCTCCTTCGCTCTGTCGTTTAGTACTTGAAGCACGGCTTTGAACATTCTCTCATCAAGATCTAAAACTTCGTTGGGGCTTATTTTAAGCTCCACCGCTAGTGAGGCCACTAGATAGGTGAAACTTCCCCGTTCTATTTTTTTTCGGGCTCGTCATCCATAACTTCAACCGCAATCAAGGTTCCCAACCATTCTTCTCCAAATGGAGGTATAACCTCTACGCGTGACAATGCATTGTGAGCCAGCCAATAGATGTCCGACTGTTTTTCTTCGTCACGAAATTGCTTATGAATTCCCTTGCCTGTGTACTTTTCAAACGCATATTCAACCACGGGGGTGATTGGAACAATCACATCCCCTGAGGCCCTGGTGATTTTCAAGCGTGCCATTTTTT
>RFZW01000299.1 GCA_009920495.1 Chitinophagia bacterium | reverse complement strand
TCATGCTTTTACAAATATGAATACCACGGTCATTTACAATACATGTTTTAAAAACTTCATGTCCTTGTAATTTTAAAATCTCAGCAATACTCCAACCTAAAAAATTATTTCTTAAATGACCTAAGTGTAATGGCTTATTTGTATTGGGGGAGGAATACTCCACCATCATTTTTTGTTTGTTTTCAGTAGGGGGCACTAATTGATTTGGGTCCGTGCTATTGATAAAATCAAACCAATAATCATTACTGATCGTAAAGTTTAAGAAACCTTTGACAATATTATATTGCGTAAGTGTACCTGGCATATCAGCCATCATTGCAGCACCTAGTTCATTTCCTAAAGCATCTGGACTTTTTCCTAATTGTTTTACAAATGCAAATAATACAATAGTATAATCACCTTCAATTTCAGGTTTGGTGGCGTTCACCAATACTTGATCTGCTGGTATTTTTACACCATATAATGTATGAATACATTTGGATGTGGACTGCTTTAAATTAGTTATCAAATTCATAAAGTAGGGTTGCCTCCTGCAAAAGTAATTAATTAAGATTACCTTTGTGCATACATGTTAAAACTGCATGAAATAATTAGTCAAATCATTCTTAAATTGATTGATTGGGTTTACCCAGTTTTTCAAAAAGTAATGTCATTGAAAACATTCCGGTACGCAGCCTGTGGCGGTGCTAATACCGTACTTGATATCTTATTATTCTTTGTTTCCTATAATTACATTTTACACAAGGAAATTATTCATTTTACAGGATTAAGTATCAGTCCACATATTGCTTCCTTTATCATTAGTTTTTGTATCACTTTCCCTATTGGGTTTTATTTAAGTAGGTATGTGGTATTTCAGGAAACTGCGGTGCCTAAAAGGAAACAGCTGATGAAATACTTTTTTGTGGTATTTGGCTGTATAATTTTAAACTATATCTTTTTGAAGTTATTTGTTGATAATTTTGGTTGGTATCCAACTATAGCCAAAATTGTTACCACCTTTTTTGTGGTCATTTTTAGCTATACCAGCCAGAAAAATTTCACTTTTAAGTCGGTGTCTCCTGATGCTTAATTAGGGCTTATCCATCATTATTTGGGCTTAATAACTGACTTTTCTGCTCCTTTATTTTAAAAATATGCCATTTCAGAGCTTCATTAAGGCTGATTTACTGCCATTTATGACAAATTTGCACCTATCTGCCAATGGCATAATGATTGCCTATAATAGGGTAATTAAACATTGAAAATCAAGCATTATGGGAAAAATAATAGGAATTGACTTAGGTACCAC
>RFZW01000298.1 GCA_009920495.1 Chitinophagia bacterium | reverse complement strand
AATTTAAGATTTTAAATAAATATTAAAATTAATTATACCCAATAAAATTAATACTCAATCTTTTTTAAACATTAATAATGCCTCCTAAAATTCTACTTTTAGCACATGATAATAAAATTGGGGACTCTATTATTCTCACAGGTCTTTTAAGTGCCATATGCAAAGTTTGGCCAAAAGCCGAAATTGGAATTCTTTGTGGTGGTGATAATCTTGCTTTATATAAAAATCACCCTGACGTGAAATGGCTTCATATAAGCCATAGTCGGAGTATCTTGATTAGAGCATACGCGAGCTTGATGGCCAGATCTAAAAAATATGATTACCTTGTTTATTTTGGACTTGATGTAAATAAATCATCATTTAAAAAAATATGTGGTCTAGTAAATGTAAAACAAAGAATATTATTTGCAAATCCTATTAAAAAGAATAACTCTGATGTGGTACTAGAAGGCCCATGGTCTAATTGTCATATCTCTAATAGACATTTCACTTTCCTGCGTTGGATTGGTAGTAAATTAAAAAATTATCACTATGATATTAGGCTCGATCCCAATATTGGGAAGCTTATTCACAATCAATTTAATAAATCAAAATCCATTAAAAAAATTATTATTAATGGAAAAGGGAGTTCAAAAGATAAATGCCTGTCAAATGATTGGATTAACCGATTAATTATTAATTTAAGAATGTTTTACCCAAAACACCAATTTTTAATATTAAGTACTAGCAAAAAAGATGAAATAAATCTTTTAAAAGAATTACCAAAACTTGATAAAAACCTAAAAATTATTCCTTATCATGATGCTATCGATTCAAATCTTACCGTTATTAAATATGTTGATGCTGTTATTACAGCGGATACTTATGTAGTTCATGCAGCTTGCGCTTGGAATGTTCCTGTTCTAGCTCTATATTCGATACATGCCATTAGAGATAATCACCATATAATATTCGGGCCAAACTCTAAAAGATATGCTCAAATCATTCCATCGAAAAAAGGAATTGAAGCTATAAGCATTAAAGAAACATTAAATGCATTTCAGCATCTGATGAAACATAAAAAAATACAATACTGCAAGTATCTTTAAATTTTTGATTAAAATCTAATCATTAATTCATTACGCCTTAGGAATGGAAGTGTCCATGGCGGATTGTAACGCGCGAGAATTGCTGTGCTTTTTGGATCTAAATTTCTTGTCTTCATTTCTTCATTAAGAAGATTTAACATTTCAGCGTATTTCTTTTCACGCACTAAACCTGAAAATGTAATTACAGCATATTTTTCTGCAGGCATTTCTATAATTTTTACCTCTGAATTA
>RFZW01000297.1 GCA_009920495.1 Chitinophagia bacterium | reverse complement strand
TGAAAGTATGGTTTGTGTTGCCGCAACTGATGCAATTGCTTTTTGTTGACAGTGACCATGTAATTTTATAAGCTTTGCATTTTTAGTGAAAGTTTCTTTTTGAATATTTCCTTTGCTAATTTCATTTGCAATAAATTCATCAATTAAAAAAGTATTTCTAGCTAACGCTTTTGCTGATGCTAAATTATGTTCATCCGCCAAATCAGGATATTCATCTCTGAAAGTAAGAATGGCCGAAGGTTCAATACCAATCAATGGAATTGCGCTTGTTACGATACCACCTAATAATTCAATATTTTGATTGGCAATTTGTTTTGCTTTTCTTAATAGTCCTTTGGAAAGCCAAGCCCTGCCACTTTCTACTTGCTTAGGTAGTAAAACTTCATAGCCTAATTTTTCCAATAATAAAACCCCTTTCATTCCTATGGCTGCATCATTATAATTGGTAAACTCATCGCAAAACAAGTACACCTTTTTATTTCCTTTAGTGTTACTGGAAGTATAATTTTTTTGGAACCATTTTTCTAAACTGACTTCTGAAATTTTGGGCAAGGATCTTTTAATTGCAAACCCGGATAATATTTTAATCATCGATCCCGTGATTGCATTACTGATAACAAAATTATACAAGCTAGGAAATAGGGAAGCCAGTTTTGCAGCGGTTGTAAAATTGGCAATTAATTTGGAACGGAATGGCACCCCATTGGCGTCGTAATATTGTTGTAAAAACTCTGCTTTTAATTTAGCAACATCCACATTAGAGGGACACTCTGACTTACATGCTTTACAACTTAAACACAAATCCATCACTTCATAAATTTCTTTATGGTCGAATCGATTTAATTTATCTGAATTGGTTAAAAATTCTCTTAAGATATTTGCCCGCGCCCTGGTTGTATCTTTTTCATTTTTGCTTGCCATAAACGAGGGACACATGGTTCCACCCGACAAATGTGTTTTGCGACAATCCCCTGAACCATTACATTGTTCGGCATGTTGTAGTATATCCTGTTGGTGGAATCGAAATATGCTTTTGAATTCGGGTGTAAACTGACCGGGAGTATACCTTAACATGCTATTCATGGGTGGGGTATCCACTATTTTATTGGGATTAAAAATATTGTCTGCATCCCAAGTGTATTTTACTGTTTTTAATAACGCATAATTTTTTTCACCTATCATTTGTTTTATAAACTCGCCCCTTAATCGGCCATCTCCATGTTCACCACTCAAAGAGCCTTGGTATTTTTTTACCAACGTGGCTACTTCTTGTGCGATGGTTCGAAATAATTCATTTCCTTCCACCGTTTTCAAATTAATAATTGGACGCAAATGTATTTCTCCTGATC
>RFZW01000296.1 GCA_009920495.1 Chitinophagia bacterium | reverse complement strand
GACTTAGCTGCGGCAAATAGCGCAGCGCCCGATTTTGTTTTCCCTTTCCGTAATTTGGATTTTGATGTGTTTGAATGGGCCACTAAGCAATCTTCTCATTGGAAGCCTAAATATTATTTGGCTTTATTATTAAAGGATCGCAATAAAGTAGCACAGTCAAAAGCTATTTTTACTTCCTTGCAAGGGGAACCTGATTATGCGCCATTCTACGCTACCCGTGCTGCTTTATTCATGAGCGAAACTACACAGTCTAGTATATTAACAGCCACTATCGCTGATTTAAATAAAGCCATCGCACTTGATAAAAATCAATGGCGTTATATTAAAACCTTAACTGAATTATATAATAATCAGTTTGCGTTTGCTAAAGCCCTTGAAGTAGTAGCACCTTTTTATAAAACACATACGGATAATTATATCATTGGTATGTTATATGCAAAAACATTGATGCATAATAAGCAGTATACCACTGCCGACAAATTATTGGCAACCTTAAATATTATTCCATTTGAAGGCGCGACCATTGGCCATGAATTGTATCGAGAAGCAAAATTGATGCAGGCCTTGGTTCAATTACAGGGAAAAAATTATACTGCGGCACTTAATTTTATTAATGAAGCAAAATTATGGCCTGAAAATTTAGGTGCAGGTAAACCTTACGATGACGATATTGACATCCGTACGGAAAACTGGCTAGCTTATTTATGCTATAAAAATTTGAATAATACTAAGGCAGCAAATGATATGTTATTAGCCGTTGTCAATTTCATGCCAATACGTTCAAACACTATTAGTAATTTTTATGCGGGGAATCATTTGATTTCATTATGGGCCTATACTGCATTGAATCAAACAAGTCAAGGTATGGAGTGGATTAAAAAACAACAAGCAAAATTTCCTGACAATAAAATTATGCAATGGGCCTCGAGTAGTTATCAACAAAAAAAGGTACAACCTATTGCCATACAATCTGAAGATGCCACTGTTCGAATTATTAAGCAGTTAGGTTTGTCTAAATAATTAAATTAATAAATATTTTTATGAATAAATTTTACACTACGATTGCTTTGCTTTTTTCTGTTGCTTGTTTGCATGCGCAAACTTCGCAAAGAGTGTATCCTTCCAGTACCGAAGTGGTTAAGCCCATTCATAAAAATAATTTCAATAATGATAATACTTGTCCCGAGCGTAAGCAAGGAGGTAATCCGCAAATGATCAATGGCTACTTGGTTTTTAATGGCTCCATGGATGGCAATCGACAAGTGGATCCGCAAGTGGCAGTAGGTGGCGGTTATGTCATGGAAGGTACCAATAGTGGTCTTATTGTATATGACAAACAAGGCAATTATGTACAAGGGGTAAAGCAAAGTTGTTTCAAT
>RFZW01000295.1 GCA_009920495.1 Chitinophagia bacterium | reverse complement strand
CCGAGCAATCAGGACCCTTTTTTATTACAACAAAATTTGTGCAGCATTTTAGGGTAGTGTATATTGCATTAAGCCATGTTATCCAAACTCGAAATACATAATTACATTTTAATTGACCAACTCAGTATTGATTTGTCCAATCAATTATCTGTGATCACAGGTGAAACCGGTGCGGGTAAAAGTATTATCATGGGTGCGCTTAGTTTAATATTGGGCGATCGTGCTGATAGCACAGTATGTAGAGACGCTTCAAAAAAATGTTTTATTGAAGGAACCTTCTTATTAAATAACAAACAAACGTATCAAGCATTTTTTACCGAACACGAACTTGATTTAACAGATGAAGTTATTATTCGTCGCGAGATAAATGCACAAGGAAAGTCAAGGGCTTTTATCAACGATACGCCGATTAATTTGAACGAGCTTAAGCAACTTACTTCGCAGCTGGTTGATTTGCACCAACAATTTGATACCCTTACTTTGGGCGATACTGATTTTCAACGCACCGTAATTGACGCTTTAGCTGGCGTCCAAAAGGATTTAGCACATTACCAATCTGTTTTTCATTTATGGAAGGACCATCAAAAGCAATTGGCTGAATTAATTTCAAGGCGAGATGAGTTTGAAAAAACAGAAAGCTATAAAAAACATTTATTAGAAGAATTAACGGCACTCCAGTTAAAGGAAAATGAATTAGAAAATTTAGAACAGGAACTTAAGTTTTTAGAAAACGCCGTTTCCATTAAAGCGCAAATTGATCAAAGCATACAAGTATTGGAAAGTGCCGATAATCCAATTGTGCAACAGTTAAAACAAATTGCAAATAATTTAGACAGTATTGTAAAATGGCAACCTGAATTTGCAGAATTGTTAGACCGTTTAAAAGCTGCACAAATTGAACTAGCTGATGTCGCGAACGAACTAAGCAGCTGGCAGGATAAAATAGATTTTGATGATAAAAAAATGGTTTTGATACAAGACCGTTTATCAGAAGGTTATAGCTTACAAAAAAAGCACAAAGTACAAAGCACCAATGAACTCATAAGCATCCAACAACAACTGGAGCTTGACTTAACAAGTGAAATCGGATGAAAAACAAGTGGTAGAACTTGCTAATACTTTAACGCAAAAAAGAAATAAGGAAACAGCTCCGTTTACCAAAAATGTAAATCAACTTTTACATCAAGTAGGTATGCCGAATGCTAAAATAAAAGTTACGATTGACGAGGTTGCTTATAATGCATACGGAAAAGATAAAATTGACTTTTTGTTTGATGCAAACAATACCCAAAAGCTTGAGCCTATTAAAAAAGTAGCGAGCGGTGGTGAATTAAGTCGTTTGATGCTTTGCATAAAATCACTCGTGGCTAAGTCCATTG
>RFZW01000294.1 GCA_009920495.1 Chitinophagia bacterium | reverse complement strand
CGACCTACCTACATGAATGAAAGTAAAGTAGACGACGCTGACTTAAATAGATTATATGAATTAATTTGGAAGCGCACCATTGCTTCACAAATGAGTGACGCACAATTCGAAAAAACAGTAGCAAAAATTGAAGTGTCTACCAATAAAGAAACACTATCTGCTTCTGGTGAAGTAATGAAGTTTGATGGTTTCTTAAAAGTATATTTAGAAAGTAATGATGACGAGGACGAAGATGCAACTGAAGCGGAAGGGGAAGAAAGTTTATTACCGCCATTAGCGGTAGGTCAAGTGCTTGACTTTATCGAAATGACAGGTTTAGAACGTTTCAGCAGACCTAGTGCGAGATATACGGAAGCTTCACTGGTGAAAAAATTAGAGGAATTAGGTATTGGTCGCCCATCTACCTATGCGCCTACTATTTCAACCATCATGAAGCGGAATTATGTTGAAAAAAGAGAGAAAGAAGGTATTAAAAGAAACTATCAAATTCTATCTTTAAATAATAAGGATGAAATAACTACCGTGACATCTTCAGAAATTACGGGTGCTGAAAAAAACAAACTATCCCCTACTGATTTAGGCTTGGTGGTGACTGACTTTTTAAAATTACACTTTTCAAAAGTGATGGATTTTAATTTCACGGCTAAAATTGAAGGCGAATTTGATGAAATAGCTGCAGGCAAACTATTATGGAGCGACATGCTTGCTTCATTTTATGAACCCTTCCATACCACGATCGAACATACCTTAGAGAATGCAGAAAGAAGAATGGGACGTTATGGCCCAATGGTTCAAATTGGACATCAGGACGAAGAAGAAAAGCCAAGATTTGCCAAATTGAAGGCATCACAAAGTATTGAAACCATCAGTTTTGAGGAAGCATTAGAGTTATTTAAACTACCGCGCACCCTGGGACAATTTGAGGAGGAGGATGTATCGGTTAATATTGGTCGATTTGGCCCTTATGCGGCCCATGCCAAGAAGTTTTATTCCCTGAACAAGGAAATGGACCCCTATACCGTTACCCTGGAGGAATTAACCCCTATGATTGCAGAAAAGCGCAAAGCCAAGGATGAACGCACCATTAAAGTGTTTGAAAAAGAAAAAATACAATTATTACGTGGCCCTTACGGACCTTATATCAAACAAGGATTAAGAAACTATAAGTTAAATAAGGAACAACAAGAAAAAGTAGAAACCCTAACGATTGAGGAAGTGAATGCGATTATTGCTGAATTAAAAGCGAACCCACCACGCAAAGTAGCAAGAAGAAAAAAAGCATCTTAAGCTGATGGGTCGCTGATCCATTTCACTAAGCACTGAATTATATAATTAAGTTTCAAACTGGAATAAAACAAAAAGGACGCCGATGCATCGGCGT
>RFZW01000293.1 GCA_009920495.1 Chitinophagia bacterium | reverse complement strand
TCTGTCCAAAGTTGACACATAATATGAGTTCACTTCAGCAGTCCTTTTCAAGGGGTGGAGATGTTCGAAAAAAATTAGATACTTCCATTGTTCATTTTATGTCCATTACAGTGGATCCAATGAGAGATAGTATTCCCGTATTGCTTGACTACGCTAATAAAATGGGGGTGATTTCAGATAATTGGTGGTTGCTTACAGGCAATCGTGATTCCATATATAAATTTGCCTTTGAGGAATTAAGAGTTGATAAGTTCAGTAATGAACCTATTAGCCCTGATTTTGTGCATACCAGCCGTTTTATATTGATTGATAAAAAAATGCAAATCCGTGGCTATTATAATGGGTTAGATTCCACTTCCATTTTAAAAATGGCAAAGGATGTAGGGTACCTGATGTTAGAAAAAGATAAAAAAGCGAAGAGTAAAGTATTCCAGGACATCATTGACTTAAGCTGGCTTTGGTTAGTCATTGCCGTGATGGTCACTGGCTTTGTTTATTATTTTAATTCCAAATTTAATAAACAAACTAAAAACTAGTACTGTAATTTGTAAGCTGTTATTTTAAAATCCATTAAAATTATTAATTATGAATTGGACCGATTTTAAAACCAAGTACAAAAATGAAATTAGGGTAGGGATTATTGTATTTATTTCATTGATGCTTATAAGATTAGTAAAATCTTTATTAAATAAATAGTCAATTTTAAAATTTAGATATAATAAAAATTATAGAATTATGTTAGCACCGGTGATCAAAAAAAATGACAAACAAGCAAACACGGTTATTATTGTTTTGTCTTTAGTGGTTTTTATTGCAGTTACTTTTTTAAGCAAGTTTACCTTACAAGTTGAACTGCCATTTGACAAACATATTTTTGCTACCATGAATGCAGTTATTAATAGTATAGTGGCTATTTTGCTTGTATATGCTTTAGTTGCAGTTAAACAGAAAAAGTACCAACTGCATAAAAACTTAATGCTTACTGCGTTAGTGCTTTCGGCTTTATTTTTGGTTACCTATATTGCACATCACTTATTAGCAGGCGAGGCTAAATTTGGCGATACTAATCTTGATGGTATTGTTTCTGATGCTGAAAAAGCAGTAGTAGGCAATGTGCGCCCTTTCTATTTAATACTTTTAACAACACATATTGTTTTAGCCGCAGTGATATTACCTTTTATTTTATTCACTACTTATCGTGCATTGACAGGAGAGTTTGAAGCCCATAAAAAAATGGCAAAACGTACCTGGCCGTTATGGTTTTATGTAGCAGTGACTGGTCCCTTGGTATATATGATGATTAAGCCTTACTATAGCTAAAGCCCCAATTCGATTACTGGGTCCCAGAATAATTTTTCAAAGTCAAGGACGGTTTCGTTCTTGACTTTTATTTTTTCTTTGGCTAAGAGTTCCTGCATTTTAGT
>RFZW01000292.1 GCA_009920495.1 Chitinophagia bacterium | reverse complement strand
GCGCTTGCCACTTCACTTAAAATGGATAGTAATAATTTACTAGCCTTGGTTAAAATGTCATCCTTACAATATCGCAACCACAATTATAACACTGCTTTAGTTTTAGTTAAAAAAGCTTTAAGTATTGACACCCATAATGGCAGTGCTAACTATTACTATGGTATCATTAATGCGGCATTAGGAAATACGGTTGATGCAAAAGATGGTTTTGATTTAGCTACTTTATCGGCGGAATATAAAACAGGTGCGTATACTGAGTTGGCTAAATTATATTTAGCTGAAAAAAATTACATAAAGGTTATTGACTATACGAACAAGGCGCTTACCTATAATGCTATTAATATTGCAGCGCTTCAATTGCAAGCGATTGCTTTTCGTTATACCAATGATCAAGTAAATTATGATAAAACCATCAAAATAATTAAAGGCTATGATCCATTAAATCACTTTGTTAATTTTGATGCCTATTATAAATTAAGACATAGTGCAGCTTATGATGAAACAAAAATAAATCAGGCGCTGCGTTCATTTAACAACTTAATTCAAAATGAACAGCCCTTTGAAACTTATTTACAAATCGCCAACGATTACTTTAATGTGGGTTTGTTAAATGAAGCCGAGCAAGTGCTGGCAATTTGCCCTGCTAATACTTTGGTAAAATATTGGTTAGCCTATATCCATGCGAAACAAAACAAAACATTTACAGCCGACTTAGCTGCGGCAAATAGCGCAGCGCCCGATTTTGTTTTCCCTTTCCGTAATATGGATTTCGATGTTTTTGAATGGGCCACTAAGCAATCTTCTCATTGGAAGCCTAAATATTATTTAGCCTTATTATTAAAGGATCGCAACAAAGTGGCACAGTCCAAGGCCATTTTTACTTCCTTACAAGGGGAACCTGATTATGCACCATTCTACGCAACACGTGCTGCATTATTTATGAGTGAAACTACTCAGCCGATTACCTTAACCGCAACCATCGCTGATTTAAACAAAGCCATCGCCCTTGATAAAAATCAATGGCGATATATTAAAACCTTAACTGAATTATACAATAACCAGTTTGCGTTTGCGAAGGCACTTGAAGTAGTAGCCCCTTATTATAAAGCACATACGGACAATTATATCATTGGCATGTTGTATGCAAAAACATTGATGCATAATAAGCAGTATACCACTGCCGACAAATTACTAGCAACCTTAAATATTATACCATTTGAAGGTGCCACCATTGGCCATGAACTATATCGGGAAGCAAAATTGATGCAGGCGTTAGTTCAATTACAGGAAAAAAATTATTCCGCTGCACTTAAATTTATTAATGAAGCCAAACTATGGCCTGAAAATTTAGGCGCAGGTAAACCTTACGATGAGGACATTGACATTCGAACAGAAAACTGGCTAGCTTATTTATGCTATAAAAATTT
>RFZW01000291.1 GCA_009920495.1 Chitinophagia bacterium | reverse complement strand
GAACTTAAGAATTAAAATATCAGCTATGAATAAATTGTATGCAAGTTTACTTTTTTTATGCATCTTAGGAATGCAATTGAACGCAACAGCGCAAACAATTGATTTATTTGCTGAAACTACAAAAACTGTTACAAAGGATATTACTACGGGAATTTTTAAAACCACCCGAATCGTTAATGGACAATCTATTGAAAATGTGGGCGCAGGTGTTTTAGATTTTAGAATACTACACCGTTTTGGTACTATTAATTCAGGGGCCTACAACTTTTATGGTTTGGATCAGGCAACCATGCGCATTGGCTTAGACTATGGGATTACTAAAAATTTAATGATTGGGATTGGACGAAGTACCTATGAAAAACAGTTTGACGGATTTGTAAAATATAAAATGTTAAGTCAACAAACAGGGGAACGTAATATTCCTTTAAGTATTAGTTATGCGGGTACCGCCATTTATAAATCGCTCAAGGATGCCACTACTACTTATGAACCCTATATTTCAGATAAGTTTTCATTTGCACATCAAATTTTATTTGCAAGAAAATTTAATGACCAATTTTCATTACAATTAACACCCACGCTTTTACATTATAATATTGTTGAAAATGTAAATATCCCTAATGACTTTTATTCTTTGGGTATTGGATTTAGACAAAGAATAAGTAAGCGAGTGAATATTACTACGGAATATTTTTATCGTATTGATAAATTGGCTGGCTATTACGACCCTTTGTCAGTAGGGGTTGACATTGAAACAGGTGGTCATGTGTTTCAGTTACATGTAAGTAATTCAACCGGTATGACCGAACGGACATTTATCAATGAAACAGCAGGCAGCTGGGGCAAAGGCGATTTACGATTTGGATTCAATATTTCCAGGGTGTTTACTTTAAAAAAGCCGAAGGAGTTGCGGAACTTAAAGTTTTAATAAGGTGATTAAAAAACGAAAGGCATGTCTACAAAAAATAAAATAATTACTGCAGTAGCTTTGATAGCTGCTATTGCTTTTAGTGTTTACTATTATATTTTTATTTATTCAAGTAATAATCATCGACAAGTACAATCAGAAACTGGCATTGTAATTACATCGGATTCCTTAGTTGCCAAATACCAAGCCGATGAAAAATTAGCGAATAGCTTATATTTAAATAAGGCGGTAGTAGTCACAGGCAACCTTTTAAGTATCGATAAAAATCAGGAAGGAAAAACAACCCTAGTACTTGGCCGTAGCGATTCATTTTCCAACGTATCTATAACTATGTCTAGTAACCTCCCCATAGCACAAAAAGTGGGCACTCCGATCACCATCAAAGGCTTATGCACCGGCTCTTTAAGCGATGTAGTGATTACAGATGGGGTGGTGGAGTAGAGAAAATTTTATATTTCTTTTGCTAACATTAAGGCCGCATCTTCAATCTCTTTAGATATA
>RFZW01000030.1 GCA_009920495.1 Chitinophagia bacterium | reverse complement strand
CTTTTTTCAAAAACAGGCAGATAAAACTGCGAAAGGAATATTTTTCACCACTTGTATTTATGCAATTATTGCAATTGCATGTAAATGGTTTTTATAAATGCGATACTATATCATAGCAGGCGAAGCCAGCGGCGATTTACATGGATCTAATTTAATTAAATCCATCATAGCAAAGGATGCAGCTGCTGTTATCCAATGTTGGGGTGGCGATTTAATGCAAGCCGCTGGTGGAAATGTGGTAAAGCATTATCGCTCATTGGCATTTATGGGACTAGTGGAAGTAGTAATGAATTTATCTACCATCCTAAAGAATATTAATTTTTGCAAACAAGATATAACAGATTTTCAACCCGATGTTTTAATCTGTATTGATTACCCTGGTTTTAATTTACGCATTGCCAAATGGGCTAAGCAAAAAGGGTTAAAAGTAATTTATTTTATTGCTCCACAGGTATGGGCTTGGAAAGAAAACAGGGTGCCTGCCATGCGTGCATGCATAGATCGTTTATTATGTATCCTCCCTTTTGAGAAAAAATATTTTAAGGACCGTTGGAATTGGGAGGTAGATTATGTTGGACATCCTTTAATGCAGGTGCTTGCTTCACAAATGAATTTACTTCACCCTTTGCCCCAATTAAACGGGCAAGCGGTGATTGCATTATTACCTGGAAGTAGAAAGCAAGAAATTGAAAAGATGCTACCCATGATGTTATCGGTCGCCGCACATTTTCCTAATGAACATTTTGCAGTAGCACAAGCCCCAGGATTAGCAGATGATTGGTTCAACGCATTGATGCCTAACTTACCCAATGTCCATATTGTTAAAAATAACACCTACGCAATTTTAAATCATAGCAAAACAGCCCTCGTCACTAGTGGTACTGCAACACTTGAGACAGCATTATTAAAAGTACCTGAAGTTGTTTGTTACAAAGGCAATCGCATTACATTAATGCTCGCCAAAAGGTTTGTGAAAATTAAATTCATTGCCTTGGTGAATTTAATTATGGATAAAGAAGTGGTAAAGGAATTGATACAGGAAAATTTGACCACTAAAAACCTAGTAGCGGAACTCAACCAATTGTTAAATAATACAGCAGTGCAAGGGCAAATTAAAAACGACTATACTACTTTAAGAAATATATTAACGACTGGACACAATGCCAGTGAAGTAGCTGCGCAAATCATCATGGACGAACTTAAATAAATTTTATTTAAGCAGGGGCAAAATCACAAATCGAAATAGCATTACTAGTAATCCAATAATGAACATGAATAAAGAAATGCGATTCATGCCATGCATGTAACCCATCCACTTGGTGCGTTGTTGATTAGGATCTCTTTTTTTGATAAATAAATACTCCCCAAATTGATTCCAGATACCCATAAAATTAATTTTAAATTAAGAATGTGTATTGAGCCAAGCACTTAAATGCTTGGTGATTTGTGCTGATTCAATAATAAAACCATCGTGTCCATATAAGGAATCAATGGCCACTAATGTAGCATTGGGCATATGTTGTTCCATAAAACGCTGCTCATCCAATGGACATAAAATATCGCTATTAATTCCCATAATAAAAGTAGGCGTTTGAATCGTACCTAAGGTTTTAATTAAATCACCGCCGCGTTTACGCGCTAAGTGATGGCTATCCATGGACTTTGTTAATAACCAATAACTATAAGCATTAAAACGCTTTACTAATTTATCACCTTGGTATTCAATGTAAGATGATGCTTTAAAGTTGTCTATTTTTTCTGGATCCTCGTCCGTTTGTTTTTCTTGGAAAATACCATAGTTGCGATAGGTCAACATACCAATAGCGCGTGCGGCTTTCAATCCCTTCGCACCCGCATTCGGTGTTGCTTCCTTCCAAGTACAATCTGCTTCAATGGCCAAACGTTGCGCCGTATGCACTGCAACACCCCATGCACTTTCAGAAGGTGAGGTTGCAATCAAAAACATTTTTTTAATTACAGTTGGTTCAGAGATGGCCCACTCTAACGCTTGGTAGCCGCCCATACTTCCACCTAATAATAAATCAATCCTTTCTATGGCTAAATGTTGGCGCAATAAAATATGCGCTTGCACCATGTCACGAATGGTCAATGTTGGAAAATTATTTAAACTAATTTCTGTGCCTAAATCCTCTACGCTCAATGGTCCAGTGGATCCATAACAGGAACCAACGATATTTGCACAAACAATAAAGTAATCATTCGGATTTATTAAGGACCCCTCACCTATCAAACCCTTCCACCATTCTACCACTTCTGAATTGGCCGTTAAGGCATGGCAAACCCATGCTACTTTTTTACCTGGCGTATATTCCCCGTAAGTAAGTAAGTATCTATTTGAATTACCTTTGCCAAAGGTACAAATTTTATACTTCTTATATACTAACATGTATTAACCTATGGCAACTATAAATTTAAAGCGTATTGACGACGACTATCAATTTGTTACGACCGATGAAACTGGACAAACCATCACCATGGATATTTCTGTGGACCAAGGTGGACATGGCAATGGTGTAAGACCAATGCAAGCTTTACTAAGTACATTAGGTGGATGTAGTGGGGTTGATATTGTGATGATATTAAAGAAACAAAAAGAAACAATTGAAGTTTTGGAAATGGTCATCAATGGGGAACGTCAAGTAGGTAAAGAACCTGCATTATGGGAAACCATCCATATTATTTTTAAATTTAAAGGGACCATGACCAAAGAAAGAGCTGAAAAAGCATGCGCCCTTTCGATAGACAAATATTGTTCCGTAGCCGCTACCTTAATCGCAGCTGGTGCGAAAATTACATGGACCGTTGAAATGTTGTAATACTATTTCAACAAGCAACAAGCAAAAATCAAATTAAGCAAGATCACATTTTAATATAAGTAGCATGAAACATAATCAATCAAAATTAATCAGAACCAGGGTTCCTCAAACCAATGAACATGAACATTCCTCCCCCTTGTTTTTAACTAGTAGTTTTACTTTTGATAATGCGGAAGATATGCGTGCCGCTTTTGCAGATGAAACGGATGCAAATATTTATAGTCGTTTTTCTAATCCAAGCGTTCAAGAATTTGTAGATCGTTTATGTGTTTTGGAAAACGCAGAAGATGGTTTTGCAACAGCAAGCGGTATGAGTGCGGTTTTTGGATCTTTTATGGCCTTATTAAAAAAAGGAGATCATTTATTGTCCTGTAATTCTATTTTTGGAAGTACGCATACAGTGATTTCAAAATATTTACCCAAATATGGCATTGATTATAGTTATGTAGGCGCTAATGCTTCAGCAGCCGAGTGGGAAGCTGCGATAACTCCGCAAACTAAAATGATTTATTTAGAAACGCCTACCAATCCAGGATTGGATGTGTTGGATATTAGTATGATCAGTGCCATTGCTAAAAAACATAATGTTATTTTAAATGTAGATAATTGTTTTGCAACACCCATCGGGCAAACACCCATTGATTTAGGTGCGGACTTGGTGGTACACTCTGCAACCAAATGGATGGATGGGCAGGGTCGTGTACTAGGCGGAGCTGTTGCTGGTCGAAAAGATTTAATACATGACATTTATTTATTTTGTCGTTCCACCGGACCTTCCCTATCTCCATTTAATGCATGGGTATTAAGTAAGAGTTTAGAAACTTTGGAAGTGAGAATGGAAAGACATGCAAGCAATGCTTTATTTATTGCAGAACAGTTAGAAGGAAATAATAAAATCAACTTTGTAAAATATCCTTTCTTAAATTCTCATCCGCATGTTGCAATTGCAAAAAAGCAAATGAAAAGTGGTGGCGGTATTGTATGCTTTGAATTAAAAGGAGGCATTGAAGCTGGCCGAACATTTCTTAATACATTAAAAATGTTATCCCTTACCGCCAACCTTGGCGACACACGCAGTATTGCTTCACATCCTGCAAGTACCACCCATGCCAAATTATCAGAAGCAGAACGTCAAGCAGTGAGTATTACTCCAGGCTTAATTCGTATATCGGCTGGGCTAGAACATCGAGAAGATATTTTAGCGGATATTATACAAGCACTTGCTGCTTGTTAGCTGAATTTTAATATACAATTGGATGGATTGTTGTGATTTATCCAATTAATTCGATAAGCCTACTAAATACACATTGGTAGGCTTATTTGTTACTTATTTTTGGTCATTTCCCTTCCTTAAATTGCTAAATTTTTGTATATTGAATTCGCTTAAAACCAACCTATGAAAACAAAAATTAGTGTCTTATTATCTTCCATGATGTTTTTACAATATTATATCTGGGGTGCCTGGTATGTAACCATGGGGACATATATGGGGGAGGTATTAAAGTCATCAGGAATGAATATTGGTGCTGCCTATAGTGCAGGTGCCATTGCAACCATCATCAGTCCCTTTTTTGTTGGGATGATTGCAGATCGTTTTTTTGCAGCACAAAAAATTATGGGTGTATTGCATTTATTAGGTGCAGCCCTACTCTATTATGCAACACAAGTAAATAACGATAGTTTTTATTGGGTTATTTTAGTTTACTCCTTATTGTATATGCCTACCATTGCATTAAGTAATAGTGTTGCTTTTGCGCAAATGACGGATGCTGGAAAACAATTTCCTTGGATTCGTGTATTTGGAACATTGGGTTGGATTGCCGCAGGATTAATCATAAGTCAATTAGGTATTGAAAAAACAGCAGGCACTTTTCAGGTGGCGGCTAGTGTATCAATTGTGTTAGGATTACTAAGTTTTGCATTACCCAACACCCCACCCAAAGGACAGGGTGAAAAAGCAAATGCTTTGGCTATTTTAGGAACCGACGCTTTTGTATTATTTAAAACAAGGTCCTTTTTTATCTTTTTCATTTCAGCTATTTTAATATGTATTCCCTTATCTTTTTATTATGGATTTGCCAATCCATTTTTAAATGAAATTGGATTACAAAACGCTGCAGGTAAAATGACTTTAGGTCAGGTATACCTGGATGTTGTATGCCGGTATTATTTTACACGGCATCTGTTATGATTTCTTTTTTGTAACAGGTTATATGTATACCGAGAAAAAAGCAGGAGAAAAAATTAAAAATGCTGCACAAGGATTATTTACCTTTGCCACTTATGGTGTTGGGATGTTTATAGGAACTAAATACAGTGGCTACGTAGTGGATCAAAATAAAATAACAGATGCAGTTACAGGCGCAGTGCAACACAATTGGACAACCATTTGGTTAATACCTGCAGCCATCGCAGGCGCGGTGTTAATTGCTTTTATTTTATTTTTTAATGAGAAGAAGGAAGCAGTCGTCGCTAACTAAATTATTGTAAAAAATAAATGGTGATTTTTAAAAGTCACAATTAAACAAAGAATTAAAGAAAGAAAGAAAGAAAGAAATTAATTAATCATATAAAAACGATGTAAGATGAGAATTGCGATGTTAGGAGCGGGATTTATTGGCAGGTTTTATGCCGATGCTTTACAAGGATACCGTAGTAAGGACAAAGTAGTAAGTATTTATGCAAGACGCGAGGAGTCGGCTACAAAATTTGCTGCCGATTATAACTGTGCGCATTGGACCACCGATATGGAAGCTGCGATCAGCCATCCTGATGTGGATGTGGTATGTATTGCACTTCCAAATAATATTCATGAAATTGCGGTGATGCTTTGTTGCAAACATAAAAAAGCAGTAATGACCACCAAGCCATTAGGTCGCAATAGTGAGGAAGCTAAAAGAATGCTGATTGCAGTGGAAGAAGCAGGAATTTTTAACGGTTACTTAGAGGACTTAGTGTATACCCCTAAATTTATTAAAGCGCAACAAAGTGTAAAGGAAGGCGCTGTAGGACGTATTTTATGGGCTAAGTCCCGTGAAACCCACCCTGGCCCGCACAGTGATTGGTTTTGGGATATTGAGCAAGCAGGTGGTGGTTGTATTTTAGATTTAGGATGCCATTGCGTTGAAATTTCACGCAGTTATATTGGCAAGGATATCAAACCCATTGAAGTTATGTGTTGGGCGGATACGCAAGTAAAACCTATTGATGCCGAGGATCATGCGATTGGCTTAGTGAAATATGAAAATGGTGCCATTGGTCAATTTGAAGTAAGCTGGACCTTCAGGGGTGGCTTGGATTTAAGAGATGAGGTAATGGGTACAGAAGGTACTATTTGGATTAATAGTTTTTTAAGAACAGGGTTTGAAATGTTCACTACTGGAAAAGGCGGTGATTATATTTCAGAAAAATCTGAAAGCAATAGTGGCTGGTTGTTCCCTGTGGGTGATGAGCTTAATGAGTTAGGCTACAACCATATGTTTATGGATATGTTTAATTCCATGGAAAAAGGCGTTGCACCTAAGGAAACTTTTTATGATGGTTATGTAGTGAATGCAATTTTGGATGCCGCTTACAAATCAGCCAAAACAAAATTATGGGAACCGGTTCTATTAGATATTTGGAGAGGCAAAACTGGATTAACTAAGGAAAGTCATTTGGTGGAATATGATGCCGAACATTATTTAGTGAAAGAAGAAATGACCCACTATGGTGCGAAAAAATTAATATTGAAAAATAAAGCCACCGGAAAAATTACAGAGCAAACTATTAATTAAGTGTAATTATTTTTTAAAAAACACTGCAATTTAACACCCTTTGCGCAAGTGAAGGGTGTTTTTTTATTTCGAATTCGCCTTTTTAATTTTAGGATCTATAAATTCCCATTCTAATACCTGCGGATGCATATGCTGTTGCTTGGCAATTAGTTTCATTTGATCAATAATGGTGGGGTTTGCCAGTGCAATATTATTTTTTTCAAACGGGTCATTCGCTATATCATACAGTTCCCAATTTCCGGTTGGATTTTTTCGCATATTCATTTGAACCCCCTTCCAGTTGCCAATGCGCACTGCAATTTGTCCCCCATTTTCAGGATATTCAAAATACATGAATGCATGTTTTGTTTGCGGCGCTTGCTTACTTAATAAAGTGGGCAATAGGGAAACGCCATCCAAATCATTCAATGGCTTACCGGTTAACTCTGCCAATGTGGGCATAATATCATATTGCACTGACAACAAATCAGATGTTGTATTTCCCTTTATTTTACCTGGCCATCTTGCAATGAAGGGAACACGAATGCCTCCCTCATACACTTCCATTTTAAGGCCCCTAAAGCCACTGACACTATTAAAGAACTTTGCATCTACTCCAGCTGAAAAAGTAGCTCCATTGTCACTAGAAAACATAATAATGGTATTCTCATCTAAACCCAAGGCCTTTATCTTTTGCATGATGATACCCACTTGCGCATCCAAAAAACTAATCATGGCTGCATAAGTACTTAATGGATATTTATTAGGCGCATACCCTTTATCGCCATAATAAGGCTGCTCATCAAATTTCCCAATATACTTTTGTACATATTCAGCAGGGGCTTGTAATGATAAATGCGGAATGGTATAAGGCAGGTAAAGAAAAAAAGCATTGCTTTTATTTTTTTCAATAAAACCTAAAGCCTTTTCCGTCATTTTTGCTGGTGCATAATCCTTGCCACGGTATTTTTCAAAATCAGCATCGGTCGCAGTGGCAGGATCAATTGCGGAATGCACGTTGATAAAAGGATTATTTAAAGTATCCCAATGATCATTCTCCCATAAATGGGTAGGATAATAATTATGTGCTTGCTTTTGATCCAAGTAACCATAATAATAATCAAAGCCTTGCTTTAACGGCGTCCCTGTAGTGCCTGTAACACCCATGCCCCACTTCCCAACAAGCGCAGTTGCATAGCCTCTTTCTTTTAACATTTTCGCCATCGTATAAGCACCTTCATGCAAGGGCATCTGTCCCCCTTCTTCATTATCTCCAAATCCACCTAATTCATAATTGCCTCTGATATAAGTATGTCCAGGATTTTTTCCTGTCATTAACATACAACGAGATGGTGCACATACTGGCGCACTACTATAATGTTGGGTAAAGCGCATTCCTTCCCTAGCCATTTGATCCAAGTAGGGCGTTTTAATTTTCTTTTGTCCATAGGATCCTAATTCTCCATATCCCAAATCATCCGCATAAATATAAATGATATTGGGCTTGCCTATTTTTTGTTGTCCTTGTGTGTAGGAAAAAATAAACAAACAAAACGAAGTAAATACTATTTGTAAAAAATGTTTTTTCAATACATTATTATTTAAATTTCATCCATGATTAAAATAAATTCACATAAAATATTATAAATTATTTTTCTTCATTTGCTCCACTGCATAATTAGCAGCACGTGCAGTTAAAGCCATAAAAGTAAGTGAAGGATTTTGGGTACCTGTGCTTACCATACAAGCACCATCTGTCACAAACACATTTTTACAATGGTGCATTTGATTCCATTCATTCAATAAAGAAGTTTCAGGATCCTTGCCCATACGTACACCACCCATTTCGTGAATATCTAAGCCTGGATTTTGTTTGGTATCCCAGGAATGGATATCCTTACAACCTGCAGCATCTAATAACTCGCTACCTGTTTGTAAAAAATCTTTTAATAATAGTTCATCATTGGCATCATAGTCGATACTTGTAATTAATTGCGGAATGCCCCATGCGTCTTTTTTATCCGTACTTAATCGAACATGATTTGTTTTTTTAGGCACCGTTTCCCCTTGCATCATCATGGATACATGCCATCCACCTAATTCAGTCGCCTGGTCCTTAAATTCTGCACCAACGCCTTGTGCAGATGCAAGCCCACGTGCTGCACCAAAAAACACCATATAGCCTCTTTGAAAATCAGTTTCTTGTTTGTGTACATTTCTAAAATTAGGCATCATGGGTTGTGTAGGACGACGACCATAATAATATTTATCTAATGGGCCATCAATATTCGCAGCTAAACCACCACGATAATTATGAAATGCTACATACTTTCCTAACAAACCATTGTCATTCCCTAAACCATTCGGAAATCGCTTTGAGGTGGAATTCAATAAAATTAAATTGGTATTGAGTGTCGCTGCGTTTAAAAAAATAATTTTAGCATAATACTCCGTTACTTTTTTTGTTTCACTATCAATCACTCTTACGCCTGATGCTTTTTGACTTGCTTCATCATAAATAATTGAATGCACTACTGAATTCACTTGCAATGTTAAATTACCCGTTTTTTGTGCCCAAGGAATCGTAGATGCGTTTGAACTAAAATAACCACCAAAAGGACAGCCTCTTTCACATAAGGACCTTGCTTGACATTGTTGCCTACCCTGCTCAATATGTATGGGTTGTGGCACTGTTAAATGCGCACAACGTCCTTGTATGACGTGACGATCTGTAAATTTTTTATTAATACTGGCCTGCATATCTTTTTCAACACAGTTCATTTCCCAAGCTGGCAAAAAAGAGCCATCTGGTAATGTTTCCAACTTGTCGTAGTTACCACTAATACCTGCAAATATTTCCACATGCGTATACCAAGGTGCTAATTCATTATAACTGATGGGCCAATTTCCAAAACCATCGCGTGCGGGTCCTTCAAAATCAAATTTACTCCAACGTTGTGTTTGCCTTGCCCATAATAAGGATTTACCGCCTACTTGATACCCTCTGATCCAATCATAGGGCTTCTCTTGTATATAGGGATGCTCCGCATCTTTAACAAAAAAGTGTTCTGATGTTTCATTATACGCATAACACTTACTTACCACAGGATTGTCCTTAGTTAATGCATTTGTTTTTTTACCTCGATGGGAAAAATCCCAAGGATTTTTTGTTGCCGTTGGATAATCTTTTAAATGAACCACATCGCGACCACGTTCCAGCACCAAGGTTTTTAGTCCTTTCTCACACAATTCTTTTGCGGCCCAGCCTCCACTTATTCCAGATCCAATAACAATGGCATCATAGGTATTTGCATTTGTTGACATAGGATATTTTATTTCGTGTTATTTTAATAAATTTTCGACTCATGTTTCTATGTTAAAATATATAATGATTATACTTAAAGTTAATACACTTATTCATTGTTCGCAAATGGAAACTGGATAAATTATCCAAATATTACATACCCCTAAACGAAAAAGCCTCCTTCCAATTTCTTGGAAGGAGGCTTTTAATATATTACTTCAAACTTAATTAGAAGTTTGTAGCAACACCTGTATCAAACCATAAGCGTGTTGCAATATCATCTGGACCACCCATTTTAGTTACAGCGTCAGCAACACCAGCGGTGTTACCAGTTCTTTCACCATTGATGAATGGCATTCTCTTAATAAACTGACCAGCAGGAATAACTCCCCAATCAGGGCTTGAGTCATTTTTAGCTACTGGTGGAATCTTAGGATAACCAGTTCTTCTGAAATCAACCCAAGCTTCTAAAGTATTGGTAAATGTATTAATATACTTTTGAGTAAGTATTTTTTCTAATTTTAACTCATTATTATCAGCATCATTCCAAGCTACAGTAATAGTTGAAGCAGCTTTATTGCTGTTACGAGCATCTTTTGGATCAACATAATCAATTGGTTTGCTTGTAGCATCTGCTAAATAAGCATCAACACCGCCTGCGCCCCAATCTTCAAATGATAATTTAACACCATTCTCATAATTGGTTTTAGCAGAACCTGCGCCAGTCCAACCTCTTAAAGCAGCTTCTGCTTTTAAGAAGGCAACTTCAGATGCTGTAAATGCACGTCTTGATTGTACGCTGTTAAAATCATTAGAAACTTTTGAATAAGGTACTTTATCTGCTTTAGCAACATTGTACGAACCATTTCTAATTCCTTTGTAAGGAACACTAGGATGATCTGCGGCTAATGTAACATCAGCTACTGGAGAATAGTATTTAGAAATACGATTGTCCTTTAAACCCACCAAAAATGATTCCATAACGCCACCCATACGAGTGTCATCCCATTGGAAACAAATTTGTGCAACTGGCATGATATTACCATTTAAAGAAACTAAGAAGTTATCTGCATTTGTAGTAATTAATCCAGCAGGATCAGCCATTGCTTTTTCACCTTGTGTTTTAGCTAAAGCTGGCGCCACCTTTGACAAACGAATTGCCAATCTTAATCTCAAAGAGTTAACCACTTTTTGCCATTGAGGAATACTTCCTTTATAGCTAGGGTCAAACTTAGCAAAACCAGTATAAGTTTTGTTTGCAGCGAAATCTGCTTGAATAGAATCCAATTGTAAAAAGAAAGTGTTATACAAATCAGACTCTTTATCATAGTTGATTTGAGCAGTTGTAGCACCATAGTTTGAATAAATAACTGGTCCGTGAATGGCAGTTAATTTAGAAACTGAGAGTACTCTAATTAATTTTGCCCATGTAGCAAATAAAGGCAAATTGTTTTCAGAAGCTAATCTGATAACTTGTTTGGATGGAGACATTACACTATTGTATACACGACCCCAATAGCTGTTCCAACGAATATAATAGGTTGTATTGTTTACGTTACCCACAAAGTCAGTTGGCGTATTCATATAACCCATCCAAGAATCATAACAAAGATCCTCTTCAACTTGATGTCCAAATAAATTGAATAACATACCTGAAAAAGGCGAACCTACCAGGTTGAAATCCTGTTTTAATAGCTGATCAGAAATTTGATTGGGATTTTGGTTTGTACTTTCAAAATCCTTAGTACAAGACACAAGTGCAATCAACATTAATGACGCAAATAATATTTTTTTCATAATAAAATAATTTTATTTTTTTAGAAAGTTAACTTGATGTTAAATCCAACTGATCTAGTAGAAGGCATGCTAAATACATCATTAGATTGCATTCCATTACCAGTACTCATTGATTGTTCAGGATCAAACGGCGCTTCCTTGAAGAAGAAGAATAAGTTTCTTCCTACTAAAGAAAATGCAGCACTCTTGATTGGTAAACTAGCATTTTTGATTTTTAAATTGTATCCTAAAGCTAATTGACCTAATCTTACGTTTGTTCTAGAAAATACATAAGGTTCCATGATTTTGTTTCTATCTCCAATAGCTGAATAGTATAATGCAGGATCGATTGAAGTTACAGCAGTACCTGTGCTTGAAACTGCATTAATTGGAATAGTTGCATTTGCTCTTGCATCCGCAGTTCTTTGGCTTGCACCATAAGAATCAAGGAAGGCTTCAGTTTTAGAGAAAGCAACACCACCAAACTTACCATTGATAAGAATGCTAGCAAAGAAATCATCATAAGTAAAGTTGTGGTTCCAACCTGCAATCAAATCAGGATTCACATTACCTACTTTAACTTGAGTTGCAGCTTTTGTTGGAACTCCAGCAGCACTTAAGATAATTTGACCACCAGCATTTCTGTTGAATTTGTAAATGTATAAATCATTGAATGAACCACCTGCTTTAATGATAGAAGCAAATCCTTCATCATCACCTCCAACTTGGTAGTTTGGATTAGAAGCAATTAACTCAACAATTTCATTTTGATTTTTTGATAAGTTAATATTTGTTTTCCAAGAGAATTTACTAGTTCTAACAGGCTCAGCATCGATGGTAACCTCAAAACCTTTGTTTACAATTTTACCAGCGTTCACATAGTAAGTTGAGTAACCAGATCCAGAAGGAGCAGCTAATGATAAGAATTGATTGGTACTTACTGAATTATAGTAAGTCATATCAAATCCTAATCTGCCTTTAAAGAATCTAATTTCAGCACCCACCTCATCACTCTTAATAATTTCAGCTTTCAAATTTGTAAATGGAACTTGGCTATTACGGTTGATACCACCGATACCAGTAGGGCCACCAGCACCACCAATTGAATTCCATGGATTAACCACGTTGAAAGGAACTTCATTTCCAGTTTCAGAATGTGAAGCTCTCACTTTTAAGTAAGAAATTACTTCAGGTAATTCAACCATTTGGCTGATAATACCAGACAAACCAAAAGCAGGATATAAATAAGATTGGTTTCCAGTTAACGCTAAAGTAGAAGCCCAGTCATTACGAGCTGATACATCTAAAAATAACTTTTCTTTCCAACCAATATTTGCACTTGCGAATACACCTTGCTTTAAAGTTCTACTTAAAGTTGAATTGAAGATTACATTGTAAGGCATGTTAGAGAAAGAGAAGAAGTTTGGATATTGCAAAGCAATGGTTCCGTTGGAAACGTTCATACCATCATTGAATGTATTTTTAGTATAACTAGCTCCCAATAATCCGGTTAAACTAAAGTCTCCAAAATTATTGTTATAAGTGAAGATTCCATCCGCATATAAAGACTGGTCTTTATATTTTGTGTATGACCAAGAGCCATTAGGGCTTACACTTACTGAGTTACCACCTGCAGCATATCTATTATCATACAAAACATCATTGTAATCGATATTACCTCTTGATTCAAATTTTAAGTGCTTAGCAATGTCATAAGATAATTTAACATTTGCAATTACACGATTATTTGTTGCCAATTTTGAGTTTCTATTAATTTCGAAATAAGGGTTATTTTGAAATTCATAAGTTGAATACCAGTTTTGTTTGTATAAGTTTCTTGCTGGATCAAAAATTTGGTAATCTTTTTTGTAAGCAGCAAAATCTCTTTCACGTGCAAAAGTATACAATCCAGTTAAAGGGTTATTGTAATAACCTGCACCTGGACGGTTGTATGATTTCTCATTTGCAAAAATGACATTTGAACTTAAAGTTATTTTATCATTGAACAACTTTGTAGATTGGTTCAATGTAATTGTGTTTTTGTCATAAGTATTAGTAGGCATTGTACCTTTAGCAGTAATGTTAGAATAAGAGAAATAAGCAGTTGTTTGATTATTTCCACCACTCACGTTTACTGAATTAGTAGCAGTCATACCTGTTTGAAAGAAATCTTTTACATAATCTTTTTGATAATTTCCTTTCACTTTTGACCAGTTCAAATCACCTCCTAATGTACCATAATCAAATTGTAAATCAGGAATACCAGTTACTTGTTCAAATACGGTACTTGAATTGAAATCAACAACTGTTTTTCCAGCTTTACCTTTTTTAGTAGTGATCAAGATAACACCATTTGCACCTTGGCTACCGTAAAGAATAGAAGCGTTTGCACCTCTTAATACGTTGATCGTTTCAATATCAGCAGGGTTAATTGCAGAAAGACCATCTCCACGATCGTTTCCACCATAAGAACCTGGTTGTCCACCCTTGTTGTTTACCATGGGTACACCGTCAATTACATAAAGTGCTTCACTCGTTCCAAGAAGTGATCTAGCACCTCTTAAAACTGCCTTAGTAGATCCACCCACACCAGATGCACTTACTTTAATATCGATACCTGCAGCCTTACCACTTAATGCTTCCATAAAGTTGGGTCCAGCAGCTCGTCTGATTTCATCACCTGCAACTTGTTGAGATGCATAAGTTAATGACTTCTTTTCGCGTTTAATACCTAACGCAGTTACAACCACTTCAGATAAGTCAGTTGATTGCGCTGTTAGAGAAACATTTACTGTTGCTTGAGAAGCGCCTACAGTAACTTCTTTGGCTGCAAATCCCAATGAAGAGACTTGTAATACAAAGCTACCAGCTGGTGCTTTCAAACTAAATGTTCCATCCGCATTTGTTGTAGCAGCAGCTTTGCTACCCTTGACCTTGATTGTAGCAGATGCTACGGCCTGATTGTCAGAGCCTGTTACCTTACCGGTAACTTGTCTTGTTTGTGCGAATGTTGCGGAGAACATGCACAGAACACTACAAAAAACTAAAAGCATACTTTTCATAAGAATGATGTTTGGTCTGTTTAAAAATGAAGTTTAAGTGATATTGAAATAATCGTAATCTCAAAAATCAATTAAACGCCCTTTTTAAGGTTAAAAAAATTGTTTATATGTCTCAATCGTACTATAATATTACGGCTTTATGACTACGTTAACAAAAAAAGAACCCCTTTTTTTACCCAATACTGTGATAAATATTTGTGGAAAAAATACGCAAGTATTTGATTATTAATTATATGTGTATTTTTTGAATACAATATCTAGCAACAATTCTGGCATAAATAGGTAAATTTTTATGTTCGAAAGTTAAAATCTTGTTTAATTAAACCAAGCCCCCAGGTAAAAAAGCTACTTTTAATGATTCACTATTTTAAAATCATGACTAAGATTTTTTCAAATATTAATTGGAAAGTACAGGCCTTAGGCGATCATGCCATTCAGTTTTATCTACCCCAAAAAATGGATGCAACGATCATTAGTGAAATAAAATGTTTCAATGATTTCATTTTTTCACAGCAGCTGAAGGAAATCAAAGACATCATCCCCTCCTATCATACCCTTACTTTGATTTACGATATTGAACTAATGGATGCGCCCATAGATTTTGCAAATGACTTAATTGAAAAATTTACAAGCGAAAGAAAAAATATAATTACATCTACAGCGGTAAATGAAATAATTGAAGTCCCTGTTTGTTATGATGAAAATTTTGGTATTGACTTAATAAGCATGTCAACAAAATTAAATTTATCCATTACTGAAATAATAAAAATTCACACCGAAAATGTTTATCAAGTTTATTGCCTGGGCTTTATGCCAGGCTTTGCTTATATGGGTGATGTGAATACTAAAATACAAACAGCAAGACATGCGCAACCAAGAAAAAATGTATGTGCAGGCAGTGTAGGTATTGCAGGTGCGCAAACAGGAATTTATCCGATGCATTCGCCAGGAGGCTGGCAAATAATAGGACGAACACCCTTGAAAATTTTTGATAAGGATCCTGCTATTTTATCCAAATTCAATATGGGAGATGCTGTAAAATTTTATCCCATCACACGTGCTGAATTTGATTCATTAAATGAAAACGAACTTTAATTATTATTCATAAATGTCCATCCAAATTATAAAACAAGGCATCATGGATACCCTTCAAGATAAGGGCAGGTATGGCTTTCAGCATATTGGCATCCCGCCTTGTGGCTATATGGATTACTTATCAGCACAGCTTGCAAATGTAATTGTTGGCAATCCAAAAGAGGCACCCATTTTTGAATTACATTTTCCAGCAAGCAGTTTTATTTTTAATGAGGCTCATACCATTTGTATTTCAGGTGCCAATTTTGTTCCAGTATTAAATGATAAAAGCATTGCGTTGAATACCCCAATTCAAGTTAGCAAAAACGATACCCTACATTTTATGCAACCCCTGTTGGGCAAAACAAGTTACTTAGCCATCAAAGGAAATATAGATAGCATTGCATGGCTAAATAGCAAAAGCGATTTTTCTTCCCACATAAAAACCAATGATCAATTTAATTTATTCGAAAGGGATGTAGAAAATAAAATAAATAGCACCAAAACTAAGGAACAAGAAAATAAACAATGCAACATAAATGAAATTCAAAAACATATTTTTAATTCAAATGAAATAAGATTCATTCCAGGGCCACAATGGAATGATTTAAAAAATGAATCTATTTCAAATATTTTAAAGCAACCCTTTAATACAAGTTTAAATTCCAATCGCATGGGTTATACTTTAAAGGGCCCTTCCCTGCAATTAATAGAACAAAAAAGCTATTTATCAAGTGCGGTAACCAGGGGCACGATGCAGTTACTACCCAATGGGGAAGTGATTGTATTAATGGCAAATCACCAGACCATTGGAGGCTATGCAAATATTGGTCAAATAATTTTGGTAGATTTACCTAAATTAGTACAGCACAAAAGCGATACCCCATTCCGTTTTAGCATCACTAATGCTGAAACAGCACAATCGGAATACAAACAAATGCAAAAATGCTTTAGCTAATATTAAATGTTACAATGCCAGATTCCTTGCACGATATAAAAAAGCATATTGATATTAACTGCGATATGGGTG
>RFZW01000290.1 GCA_009920495.1 Chitinophagia bacterium | reverse complement strand
TTATAACCCAAACTTGCCAACTAACAGTTATCGGAACAGTTTCATATGGCAAGCAATCGTAAGAGTCCCGCCGTTTCTACGGGGGGACTCATTTTTTTACCCTACCCAGCCCCTGTTTAGGGTAGCCCAAAAGCAATGGATTGACCCCTTATAAATCCGCGATTTGTTATCTTTGTGATTTGCATACATCTGCTGTTTTTATTTCAATTAATGTATACTAGCCGTTTGTAAATGAGGGAGTTGTAAAACAACTATTTGTTAGTTTTGGCATTATTTATAGCAAACAATTTTGTCAATTAGCCTATATTGATTACCTTTGTGTAACGATGAAAGCAAATATTAACAATTGGTTTTACTTTTTCTTTTATTTCTACTTTAACCAAAGTAGCCGGGTAATATTTGTAAAAGCATAAAGAAATTAAATAAATATACAATCCCGGCCCAACAGTCGGGATTTTTTTTATCCAAAAGTGAAGCAGCGGAATAAATGGAAATTTGAAGTGGACAAAAGAAATCGAAATAGGTAGGGCAACATGGAGGGAATTGATAAAAGTTAAAATGGGATCTTATATAAATGAATAAAAAGGTTACGATACAAGGTTACGAAGGAAGTTTCCACCAAGTGGCAGCGATGCATTTTTTTGGAAAAAATGTGGAGGTAATTACTTGTGATACTTTTAGAGAAGTGGTGAAGATGGGAGCGGATACGAAATTATCAGATGGGGCTGTGATGGCGATCGAAAATTCAATTGCTGGTAGCATTTTACCAAATTATAATTTATTGCAAAAAAGTAATTTACAAGTGATCGGGGAAGTTTATTTATCTATCAGTCAAAATTTATTGGCGAATCCTGGGGTAAAGCTCGAAGATATTAAGGAAGTGCATAGTCATCCAATGGCGATATTGCAATGTTTGGATTATTTAGAAAAATATAATTGGAAATTAGTGGAGTCAGAGGATACAGCTTTAAGTGCAAAAATGGTACATCAGCATAAAAGCAAACATACGGCAGCGATTGCGAGTAAATTTGCCGCACAATTGTATGATTTAAATGTTTTAACACCCGATGTGCATACTTTGAAAAATAATATCACTCGATTTTTAATCATGGAACCCAAGGTTAAAAAAACAATGATTGATAACGCAGATAAAGCGTCTGTTTATTTTCAAACAGATCATTCAAGAGGTATTTTGTCAAAAGTGTTGGCTAAGATTGCCCAAGGAAAAGTAAACTTAAGCAAATTGCAGAGTATGCCAATCCCTGGAAGCACTTTTAAATATGGCTTTTATGCGGATTTGGAATTTGACAATAAAAAGCAAATGGAAAAGGTGTTGGAGGAAATGAAAATTTTAACGAATAGTTTAAAAATATTTGGGTTGTATAAAAAAGGAAAAGTAGTAAAAGGATAAAGATGAATGTAACAGTTTCACATAG
>RFZW01000289.1 GCA_009920495.1 Chitinophagia bacterium | reverse complement strand
AAATTTCTAACCCATGGCATTGCTTTAATGAAGCCAAACTGAATTTTTGGTTTTAAATTAAATTTATATTCGTAAATCGGATTAATTAAATAATGTATGTTATGTAAAATTTTATAATTTGTTTGCTGCGCGAATTTTTCAAACTTTTCAATAGAAATACCCGTTTCTTTTATTTCTAATAAATCCGCCACTGGTTGTTTTGCAGTTGACAAAATAAACTTGTATAAAAAAGTGGGCAACAAATGATAATAAGGCAATTTGCTCAATAAGGAATTGGTACATAATTGCTGGTGTCCACCAAATGGCATTTGCCAAGGCGGGAAACCAAAATATATCGCACCACCTGGTTTTAAAAATTGCTGCATCCAACCCATTAACTTTTTTTGATCATGAATATGTTCAATTACATCCTTTAGCACAATGATATCAAACAAAGAAGGAAACTCAACAGCTGGATTTACTTGATAAATATCTTTTGAAATAAATTGAATTTTATTCGAATCAATATCTTCTTTTAACCATTCACGCGCATTCACTAATCTTGATTCATCTAATTCAACGCCCACACCCAAACAACCTTTGTTTATGAATGCCTTAAGTACCCCGCCTTCGCCACATCCTATTTCAAGCACTTGCATTCCTGGTGTGATTGTTATTTTTTGTTCAATAAAAGGAATAACAAATTGTGCAGCGTTATTCACCTGCATGTCAAAATATTGTTTTCTATTTTTATGGAACTCAAACATAATGTTAGATAAAAGGGTTTAGTTGGTTTCGATGATATCTAAATCGGCACGTAAATTTTCAATAATAAACTCCTGCCTTTCCTGCGTATTTTTTCCCATATAATATTCTAGCAAATGTTGAATATGATCACCTTGTTCCAAAATAACGGGATCTAATTTAATATCAGCATTGATGAACTTGCCAAACTCCTCAGGACTAATCTCTCCCAATCCCTTAAACCTGGTAATCTCAGGCTTAGATCCTAATTCTTTTATTGCCGCTTGCTTTTCATTTTCATCATAGCAATAAATTGTTTTTTGCTTATTACGTACACGGAATAATGGGGTTTCTAAAACAAATACATGCCCTTTTTTAACCAAGTCAGGGAAAAATTGTAAAAAGAAAGTCAGTATTAACAAACGAATGTGCATCCCATCCACATCGGCATCGGTAGCAATGACAATTTGATTGTAACGCAATCCTTCCAACCCTTCTTCAATATTTAAAGCATGTTGTAGCAGATTAAATTCCTCATTCTCGTAAACCACTTTCTTCGTTAAGCCAAATGCATTCAAAGGCTTACCTCTTAAACTAAACACCGCTTGCGTATCCACATTACGTGATTTGGTAATACTACCACTAGCCGAATCTCCTTCCGTAATAAATAAAGTGCTCCCTTTTTGTAAGGAAATAAACATCTCTTTATTTTTTAC
>RFZW01000288.1 GCA_009920495.1 Chitinophagia bacterium | reverse complement strand
TTAGCAGCATCCAATGCTTTGATTTTTTCGCCTAAATCTTCATTTGCATCACGGATGTGTTTTTCAGCAAGTTTGATTTCTAACCCTTGCATTTCAAGCTCTTTGTTAATTGCTTCAAACTCACGGTTGTTTTTAACATTCTCACTTTGAGATTCATATTTTGCTAATAAAGCTTCACTTTCTTTGATCGCTGCTTTTTTAGTTTCAATGAATTCAGTGATACCATTAATTTCTTCTTCAATTCTAACTTGTCTGTTTACTAATCCTTGAACTTCATCTTCCAAATCTTTTACCTCCATTGGTAATTCACCACGTAAAATTTCAATTTCATCGATACTACTATCAACGCGTTGAAGTCTGTAAAGGTTCACTAATTTTTCTTCTACTGAAAAGTCTTTGACTGATGCCATATTTTCAAATTTATTTGGATGGTCTTAATGCTGTGAATCTCAATCTTTAAGTTTACCGGTTAAATAAGCAACAATTAGGGCCGGAACAAATTGTTCGCTCTCCCCGTGACCAATATCAAGGAGTAAAAGCTGTCCGTCGGCCTCAAAAAACTCATGGTATTTGAGGTCGCTGGTGATAAAACAGTCTATATTTTTTCTTTTAACCGCATCTATTAAAAAACTTCCTGCACCACCACATAAAGCAATGGTTTTCAGTTGTTTATTTATGAATGGCGTATGTTTTACAACAGCCAAATTGAACTTTTCTTTGACCCATTTAATGAAATCTTGCTCATCAGTTTCAAGGGGAAGTTCGCCCACCAAGCCGGCACCCACAGGATCTCCATTTTTATCAAAAATTCCTGGTAAAGGCGCCAAAATGGAACGATTTTCTAATCGAATTTTATCGGCCAGGGTTTTATTTACCCCGTCAATGATATTATCCAAATTGGTGTGAATGGCGTAAAGTGCGATATTATTTTTAATGGCCTTAACTGCGACCCTAGTCACATAGTGATTGGGGGTAAATTGTTTGATTCCCTTAAATACAATAGGATGGTGACTCACAATTAGGTTACAACCTTGGGCGATGGCTTCATCAACCACTGCTTCGGTACAATCTAAGGAACATAAAATACCGGTACAATTGGCAAGCGGATCGCCAATAATTAAACCTGCATTATCATAGGATTCCTGATAGGACAGGGGCGCCCAAGTTTCCAAGGCTGCGGTAATAGTGCTAATTTGCATACCTAAAATTAATTATAAAAAAGCAGTATTTAATTAAAAGGGGACACAACTATTTTTACACTGTTTTGTTAATAGCTAGATTTGCTTCAACAAGCAATTAAAATAATCCAATGGCAACACCTATACATATTTTTTGGTTCAGACGCGATTTAAGATGGGAGGACAATGCTGGATTGTACCATGCACTTTATCAGGCAAAATTACAAGGCACCCATGTGTTACCTATTTTCGTTTTTGATA
>RFZW01000287.1 GCA_009920495.1 Chitinophagia bacterium | reverse complement strand
GGCAATCGTAATTTCTCCAACAGCGATGGCTTGAATAATTAGGGTAGATGATTGTGATCCCGAATTTCCGCCGGTAGATAAAATCAATGGAATAAAACTTGCGAGCACCAATACCTTTGCCAATTCATCTTCAAAATAACCCATGGCAGTGGCGGTGAACAATTCTCCAATAAATAAGACCACTAACCAAGTAATTCTTTTTTTGAAGAGTTTAAATATTGAAATATCCAAATAAGGTTCATTCAATGCTTCCATACCTCCCATCTTTTGCATATCCTCACTGAACTCTTCATTGGTCACCCATAAGATATCATCGATGGTTACAATACCTAATAAAACATCGTTGTCATCCACTACAGGTATTGCTGTACGGTTATTCATTTTAAAAACCTGACTTGCATGCTCTTGGTCATCGTATACGTTTAATGCTACAAATCGGCCATCTATAATTTCAGATATAATATCATCAGGCTTAGCTAATAATAAATCTCTAATTCTGATATCATCTATTAATCCACCTTTTTCATCAATGATATAAATAACATCAATGGTCTCCGAGTTTTTCCCATATTTGCGGATATTATCTAATACCTGTGTAACGGTATAATGCGGATATACATATACATAATCTGGGGTCATTAAACGACCCACACTATCTTCAGGGTAACCTAATAAGGAAAGTGTAATTTTTCTTTCTTCTGGATCTAACAATTTTATTAAATCTCTGATAGCCGCCTTAGGTAATTCTTCTAAAAAGTCGGTACGGTCATCCGGTGGAAGTTCATTTAAAATTTTAGCAGTTTTACGCGCTGGTAATTCCTTAATGATATCTTTTTGTTGGTTGATATCCAAAATTTTAAAAACACTAACCGCGCGGTGTACGGTCATATTATCGATAATATTTGCCTCCTGTTGGGGAAATTCATTCACCAATTCAACAACATCACTGATGTTTTGCTCATCTAAAAATTCTTTTAATAGATGTGTGTCCTCCTTGGCGATAATTTCCAAGAAAAGTTCCGATAAATTTATTTCTTCTTTTAATTCATCCAACATGCATGCAAGTTACGAAAAATTATAAAGGATATATTATATTTATGTTATGATTCTACCTATACTTACCATTGCCCCATCGCCTAATAGGGGTCGAGGCGTATTTGCAACTGAGGCAATACAAATGAATACAACCATTGAAATAGCACCTGTCATTGTATTAACAAAGGAGCATCGGATCATTGTTGAGCAAACCCTTTTATATGACTATATTTTTGAATGGGGTGAGGATCAAAAATCTGCCGCTGTGGCCCTAGGTTATGTATCTATATATAATCATACGATTCATCCAAATTGTGTGTATGAAATGGATTATGAAAATGAAACAATTTCAATCATTACTATAAAAGATATTAAAGTAGGAGAAGAGCTTTTTATAAATTATAA
>RFZW01000286.1 GCA_009920495.1 Chitinophagia bacterium | reverse complement strand
GTCGTCATGTGATACTTCTTTTTTCCTATCTGCTAATTGTAAAAAGATAGGATATAAAACATCAATATCATTTCTTGTATACGCATAACCCAATTTATGTAAACGATGCGCTAATGCACTACGACCACTGCGTGCAGTTAAAACAATTTTACTTGCTTCAGCACCTACTAATTCTGGATTAATAATTTCATAAGTTTGCGCTTCCTTTAAAAATCCATCCTGATGTATACCTGAGGAATGTGAAAACGCATTCGCGCCTACGATGGCTTTATTAGGTTGCACACCCATGCGCATGATTTCTGAAACCTCATGGCTGATTGGATTTAATAATCTGGTATTGATATTTGTTCTGTAGCCCAAATCACTGTGTTGGTTTAATACCATCACTACTTCCTCTAACGCAGTGTTACCTGCACGCTCACCTAATCCATTAATGGTACACTCAATTTGTCGCGCCCCACCCATCACTCCTGCAATTGAATTTGCAGTTGCTAATCCTAAATCATTATGACAATGACAGGATAAAATTGCTTTGTCAATATTGGGAACATTGTTTACTAAATATTCCATTTTAGCTTGGTATTGGTAAGGTAAACAATAACCTGTTGTATCGGGAATGTTTAAAGTAGTTGCGCCTGCTTTTACCACGGCTTCAATAACGCGTGCTAAATATTCATTATCGGTGCGTCCCGCATCCTCTGCATAAAATTCAACATCGTCCGTAAAGTTGCGCGCTAATTTTACTGCACTTATTGCACGTTCAATAATTTCTTCACGCGTTGCATTGAATTTATATTTGATATGCAAATCAGAGGTGCCGATACCTGTATGAATCCTAAAACGCTTCGCAGGTTTTAATGCTGCAGCTGCAACTTCAATATCATTTTGTACCGCTCTTGACAAACCACACACCACCGTATTTTTTAAGGTCTTGGCAATTTGATTCACCGATTCAAAATCACCTGGACTTGAAACTGGAAATCCGGCTTCTAAAATATCAACGCCCAACTCCTCTAGTCTTACCGCAAGCGCTAACTTTTCCTTGGTGTTTAATTTACAACCCGGAACCTGCTCGCCATCACGCAAAGTGGTATCAAAAATGAAAACTTGTTGCCCCATTGTTCAATCGTTTAAATATGTATAATTCTGGTCTCTTTTTTCGGTTTTTGTAGGGTTCAGATTGCAAGCATCTTATTGATAATGAACCTCTTACAGATACAAAACGGGCATTTAGCCCGGTTATTGTTCAAATTTACCCACTATTCACAAGTAATTCACATCATTTTTATGGTTAAATTACAATGTGTAATCAGGGTCAATTTTGAATAAACAACTGATTATCAATTAATTGAATATAAATTAGCTACGATGCCCAACCTTAGTACGGAGGTTCTATTTATTTTGGTTAAATCCCTGGAAAGGGCCGAAAAACGCAACTTCAAACTGTATGTGAAGCGGAACTCGGCATC
>RFZW01000285.1 GCA_009920495.1 Chitinophagia bacterium | reverse complement strand
GAAGTTAAGTCCCCCATGGCCGATGGTACTTGGGTTTTCCTGGGAGAGTAGGTAGCTGCCTTATTTATTAAAGAATCCTCTGATTAATTTCAGGGGATTTTTTTTTGCCCCTATCTTAAGGAAATTGCCACTTCTTCTATGAAATAAAAAAAGCCAACAGGACATGTTGACTTTTAAATTCAGTAGCTATCTTATTAGGATTATTTTGAAGCAAATGAAATTGAAATCGATTATTAATAGCGTTTATTTCTTTTTTGCTTTCACCATCCAATCCCAAGGTTGTGGATCTTTTAACCAGCTGGGTGGTTTATGAAATTCTGTAGACCACTTGTACTTGATCTTTTCTATTTTTTCAACTTTGAATCCTGCTAAGGTTAAAAGTAATTCTAACTCCTCCTTTAAAAAATGTTTGGTGGGTACATCATCAATATCGGTTACGCCATCTTTGATAAATCGTATTTGACTTATTGCTCTCTTGCCAGTTGGTGCGATATCTTTTTTTGCATCATCTACATTCCACTTATTCGCAATGATATGACTAAATAATTTTGATTCCAGGGAAGGTACCACTAGCACTAAGTCTCCGCCTTTTTTGATAAAGCTGGACATATGTTTAAAAAACAGATCTCTCTTTTTTAAGGACTCCGTCAATATCGCATTTATACAAATAGCGCTATCATATTTCTGCGGCTTTAATTTTGCTCCAGACATGTCAACGCATTCGTAGCTTATATTATCGTACTTCTTATATTTTTTTTCAGCAATGGCTAAATTTTTTGCTGATATATCAATTGCCCTAACTGTTTTAAAGATGGGCGCTAGTACTGGCATCCATTTGCCTACCGCACAGCCTATATCAATCACCGACTTTTTTTTATTGGCAAACTGGTGAATTGCCTTTACAATTTTGCCAGACTTGTCATTGTGTAGCACGTCAAAAATTTCTGTCTCATAATTGGGGGCTATCTTTTCCCAGTATTTCTTTTCCATGTATTAAAATTAGCTAATTATTAAAAAGTACAGGACAAAAAAAATCCCGTTCCGAAATTCGGAACGGGATTGTATTGCAACGAGGTTGATTAATATCTGTTGTATTCACCACCGCCATTACCACCGCGATCACGGTTGTATCCTCCACCGCCGCCAGATCCACCGGATCCACCGCGATTGAATCCACCACCGCCACCTGCGCCATAAGGCTTCTTCTTGAAGGTTCTTTCGCCTTCAGGACGTGGAGTTGACTCGTTAACTACTATGTTACGACCCAACATTTCTGTGTCGTGAAGTTGACTGATAGCTGCGCGAGCTTCATCATCATTAGCCATTTCAACAAAACCGAAGCCTTTGCTTCTGTTGTTGTTAAATTTGTCTGTTACAATTTTTGCACTTGCTACTGCTCCAAACGGAGTAAACAAGTTCTCAAGATCTTCGCTAGTCATATTCCAGCTAAGATTTCCAACATAAATGTT
>RFZW01000284.1 GCA_009920495.1 Chitinophagia bacterium | reverse complement strand
CTTACCCAAGATGTGCGTTCCCGTCTTAACCCTACGGGGAAGCTAATCATTATTGGTACTAGAGTTAGCGCAGTAGACCTCTATAAAGAATTACGCAGTGAAGATAGATACCCAGGTGGTTTAGTCCCTTGGACTTATCTGGCTATGCCAGCTTTGCTAGAAACAGATGATGACCCTGATAAGTGGTTAACTCTCTGGGCAGAATCTGACCAACCTTTCGATGGGCAGAAGGAAGAAGATAAGAACCTAGAAACTGGACTCTATCCTAGATGGTCTGGACGTAACCTTTTTAACGAACGACAATCTATGGATCCCTCTACTTGGGCTTTGATTTACCAGCAACAAGATATCTCTGACGATGCCATCTTTGACCCAGTATGTGTTCGTGGTTCTATAGATGGTATGCGTAAATCTGGCAGATTAGTTCCAGGTCACCCTGGTCATCCTAAAGATATGAATGGTTTTTCTATTGTCTGTGGGCTAGACCCAGCAATGGTTGGCGATACCGCCGCTATCTGCTATGCCATAGACCGCATATCACATAAGCGTTACATTGTAGATGCTATTAAAATTACTAGACCCACCCCTGCTGCTATTAGGCAGTTAATCTTTGACTGGACCAACCTCTATGCTCCTAGTGAGTGGGTTGTAGAAAAGAACGCCTTTCAATCTTTCTTAACTCAAGATGAAGGTATCCGTCAGCAACTTGCTTCTAAAGGTGTACTGCTTAAAGAACACCATACCGGTTCTAATAAATGGGATTCTGGTTTTGGTGTAGCTTCTATGTCTACCCTCTTTGGAACTAAACAACACGATGGTAAGCACCACCGAGATAATCTTATGCACCTTCCTTCGGATCAAACCGAGAACGTGAAGGCTTTAATAGAGCAACTTATTACTTGGTCGCCTACTACCAAGGGTAAGACCGATATGGTTATGGCTCTATGGTTTTGTGAGATTAGAGCGCGAGAGATGCTTAACCAAGGTATCCACGCAGTACACCATATGAAGAATCCATTTTTGTCGCGAAGAAAGTTAAAGCATCAGATATGGGGCTAACCTCAAAGCAAGTAAAACAAATTATTGCTCAATTAGAAGCATCTATACCAGCAGCAAATAATAAAGCAGCAAAAGCTGCTATCAAAGCAGGTGCTAAAACAGTAACAGATAAAACTACTGGTAAAACTTATACCGCTAGGGGTGGTCGCGGTGGCGGTCTTGGTGGTGTCCTTGGAATGAGAATAAGATAATGGCTACAGCTAAAAAACCAGTTGTTAAAAAAGTAGTAGCAAAGAAGCCAGCAGCAAAAAAACCTACTATGCCTACAAAGCGTCCTATGGTTGGCGATGATAAAGCATTTAATAAAAAGTACGGTTCTAAATCTTGGAATAATGGTTATACAAACTAATTTAAGGAATCCAATTGTTATCAACTAAAGAGGTAGTAGCTAAAGTCGAAAGACTTAAAACAC
>RFZW01000283.1 GCA_009920495.1 Chitinophagia bacterium | reverse complement strand
GGTTAGTTGCCAAACAGAACTTTTATTTTGATGCACCCATATCAATGCATTTGGCTGCATCAATACCGTATCTTTTTCTTTCATAAAGGGGGTTTCCCTGAATGCAACTCCATAGCCACTATGTCTTTCGTGCCCAATTAATTCACTGGATTGCTTACGCCACATGGCATTGGTCACTTCTACTTGTAAAGGAATTGTACTATTTCCTTGAACTTGAATTACAGGATGATTCGCATCTATATAACATAAAATGTTTACGCTTTGATTCCCTTTATTCGCATTAATATTAATTACACCATCATGTACTTCAAGTGTTTGTGAAAATTGTTTTGCATCTAAAATATTTGGTATGATTTTAACATCTACTTGTCCAATTTTTAATAATCTCCCAATTTCACTATAAGCATCTGTTTTTGAAACAAGAAAATGAATAGTGCCCAATGTGTCAACCCATACATTACTACCTATATCACCATTGCCCATGGGCATGGATCCAAGTTGATTTTTACTTTGTGACGCATACACTACATTATAGGGTGTTAATGAGGGTTGCGTATTACTTTTAATTGTAGCAAGAACAAGAAGGGTAATAAGAAGTAGCTTATTAAACCAATATTTCATTATTTTCTATATTTGTCTTTATACAATCCCATTTTATCAAAAGGCACTGGTTGAAATCCCGGTATTTTTTCAAATACAACTGAATTGCTTTTCAACATAAAATTCCCATTCTTCATATCCACGAATCCAGGATCTTCATTAGTTTGAAAGTTGTTTTTTTCAGTAGCAGTTGCAAATTCGCCGCCCATTAATTTAACTGGTTGTGCTGGTCCGCCAATGATTACATTTCCTGAAAATTCATTTCCTCTAGAACGCATACCTTGCCATTCTTTACCTTCAACAATCGGATCAAGATATGGCAATAGGGATGGGTATCTTGTTGAATAAGGCGGTTGATCAAATTTTACAGACTCGGTTAATCTTTTCCTAAGGATGCCATTTTTTCCATAAAATTCAGCCGCTTGTGGTTTAGCCCAAGTATAAAATGCAGCAGAAACTACAAAACTATTCGAAAGCGGTTCAATGATTATATTGTTTTTCATTTTTAAATCCCAACCTCCATTACTAAATAATACTCCATGATTTACTTTTAAATCATAAAATACATTCCCATAAACAGTCACATCAGTGGATGCATCATCACAGTAAATACCCATATTCATCCTCTTTGGGTTACCAGTGTGATGAAAATAATTATATCGAACAATATTACCACGACTACTTGGATCTCTTCCAATATACCAAGGCGATGTGTCGTCAGAATTTGTGGTTACATCATGTACATTATTGTATTCAAAAATATGCTCATTTCCATACACAAAGATGCCTTGAAATTCTGCGTTGTAAACTTCATTATGTGATACAATGTTACCACAACCGTTCACATTGATCCCTGCCCATAAAAATTTATTTCTCAAATTGTAATCATGTA
>RFZW01000282.1 GCA_009920495.1 Chitinophagia bacterium | reverse complement strand
AGTTAAAACCAATTGCTTTCCGCTTTGGTGCAAGTGATTAAAAATTGCGAAGAATGCATCCTGAGATTTTTCTGCTCTATTGAAAAATTGAACATCATCAATAATCAACACATCTATCAATTGATAAAAATGTATGAAATCATTAATTGCATTATTACGACTATGATCTTGGAACTGATTGATGAATTTTTCTGAACTCACATATAAAACAACCTTATTTGGATGCGCACGTTTTACGTCATTTCCAATGGCTTGTGCCAAATGTGTTTTACCAAGACCTACACCACCATAAATAACCAAAGGATTAAATGAGTTAGCACCTGGCTTTTCAGCAACTGTTTTACCAGCGCGACGCGCTACCCTATTACAATCTCCTTCAATAAATGAATCAAATGTATAATTATGGTTTAACTGAGGATCAATTTGCATTTTCTTCAACCCAGGAATCACAAATGGATTTTTCACTGGATTATCAATCACCAACGGGAAATTCATCTCGTTGTTATTATAAGTTTTCATACCGCTAGCTGGGACATCCATTGAACCTTTTTTGTTATTCCCGCTATCAACCATGATTCTATATTCTAACCTAGCTTCTTTTCCTAATTCACGCTTTAAAGTTTTGGCTAATAAGTTAACGTAATGCTCTTCGATGTACTCGTAAAAAAATTGACTTGGAACTTGAATCAGTAAAACATTTTCTTTTAAATCAACTGGCTGTATAGGCTCAAACCAAGTTTTAAAGTGCTGCCATTCGACAATATCTTTAATAATCTTTAAGCAATTACTCCAAATTAATTCTGCACTCTTAGCCATCTTACTTTCTAACCCTTTATATGATGATAAAACTTGTTCCTTTTTTTCTGATTTCCCTTGCGTCTATTTAACAATTGTTAATCCTTGAATCAGTATGCGAATATGAAGCCTTTATGTTGAAAAAAAAACTTTTTTTTTTGGTTTTTTTTACATGTACCCGAAACATTGGATTCAACACCCTTTACTGCAGCTAATCAGGCGTTCAAGATAGCACCTTTTTTTAATAATGGGGTAGTTTATCCACTAATTTTTAAGGTTTTTTTAATGGGCATCCATCTTGATTTGTAATTAAAATTAGCCCCTATCCCATTTGGTCAAATATTGCTACCTTTATACACTTAATAATAACTATGAGCTACGAATTAACCGGCAAGCTACTTGCTAAATACGAAATCATTCAGAGGAAGGAAACCTTTAAAACTAGGGAGTTTGTGATTGAAAAGACCGATGATATCAATGGTAAAATCATCACTAATTATGTGAAATTTCAGTGTGTTCAGGACCGAACAACGATGCCTGACCGCTTTAACCTAGGAGATACCGTTAAAGTGTTATTTAATATTAAAGGCTCTAAATGGAATAAGGACGGTAAGGACAATTATATCACCAATTTAGATGCTTGGCGTATGGAAGCAGTTCAATTGGGTGGTAATACTGCTCCAACTGAAACCAACACCTATTTTG
>RFZW01000281.1 GCA_009920495.1 Chitinophagia bacterium | reverse complement strand
AACTTGAGTATTGTTATATCTCGTAGCTAAGGTCACATGCCACTTGTCATTAATAGACATGGTATCGGTTGCAAAAATATTAAATGTTTTAGTTTTGCCTGAAAGGTTTACAGTATTTTCTTCGTCACCTAAATTGATCGGTAAGCCATCTGGGCCAAACCAGGTGCCAGATCCAATAGCAGAAAAACTAAGCCCTTCAACATTGCTCTTCTGTTCTGAAGCACGATATTTAATCTTTGATTGATCATAACCAATACCAGTCGTAAGTAAATTCTTCTTACCGAAGAGATCTTGATTAAATGCTACCTGGAGATTTAAACCTGTTCCGCGTTGTTTTGTGCTTGATCGATTTATAGAAGCTGGTGCGCAATAATCTGCACTGCCAAATAAATCCTCACAAACAAGTGACGCGCCTGTTTTCGCTGTCGCATAATTGGTTGCACCAGCCAGAGCAGCAGCCCAATTAGCGTATGCCAATGGGGTTTTGCCCGCATTATCAATGGCTAATGCATCTGAAAATCTTCCGCCGTATGCATATTGAGTGCTTCCTGATGTATTTTTATTTATTGCTGTGTTAGTTGGGGCAGCATCATCGTAAGTATAAGTTCGGGGAGTTACTGTTGTATCCCATGTTTTAGGTCTTAATTCAAATACTGAATTAGTACCAAGAGCGCCATCATCTATAACCGTATGCCCTGTGCGCGTTTTATTAGCATCCGCATAAGTAACATAATCTGCATTATCAGTACCAATCCAATATTTATTACCTGCACCTTTAGCTGGATCAGCAAAAAACTCATAATTATCACCAGGACCGTTAAACTCATCGTTCAAGTCCCCATTAACTGAGTTTCTATTAGACTTGCGGTAGTATGCATTCATAGAAACCATCGTATTATCATTAATCCAATTAGATGCATTAAGAGTTAAGTTATGCATATAATTTTTGGTGATATCAGGTCGTGTATGAATCTGATCATTGTCCCCCGATAAAAAACGCACTGGGGTCAAGCCATTCCCAGTAAGGCTGTCGTCCACACCCGTGTAACTTAAATTTAAATTAGACGCAGAATTTTGCCAGCCCACCTTACCGAATGTTTGATTTACACGAGATGGTGAGTATTTTCTCCAACCACTTTTGTTTCTATGGCAATTGCGCCGCCCAATGTGTTAAGACCATAAACTGGGTTTGAACCTGGTACAACCTGCATAGTCTTAATTGAAAAATTTGGTATTAAATCCCATTGCACAACATCTCCAAACGGCTCATTCACACGAACACCATCAACATAAACTGACATACCTTGAGGATTGCCTACAAGGGGTGATGCAGTAAACCCATGAAATGAAATATCCGGCTGAAATGGATTGCCTTGAGTAGTATTAATATTAATACCCTGGGCATTGCTGTTTAAATAATCAGCAACACTAACGCCTACTTCTTTATTAATTTGCTGCGATTTAATTACTTGAATATTTGAAGGGATTTGATTCGCAGGC
>RFZW01000029.1 GCA_009920495.1 Chitinophagia bacterium | reverse complement strand
AATCTTTCTGCAACTGGTGGCGGTGAAAATTCAAATTTTTATATTTCAGCTGGTTTAAAAGATGAAAAAGGGTTACAAATAAATAATGACTACAAACAATATAATGCGCGTTTTAATTTTGATTCGAAGATCAAAAATAATATGAATGTTGGATTTCGCTTTAATGGTAACTGGTCAAATTATAGATATGGTTTAGCAGAAGGGTTTAATGATCCCGATGCTGCTAATACTGCTGGTAATGATATGCAATATGCCATTTCTGGTATTTTACCTTACGATCCAACCACTGGATATTATGGTGGTGTGATGGCTTATGGCGAAGATCCGCAAGCATATAACCCTTACACATTATACATCAACAGTCCATCTCAAAATAATAGACAAGAGGTAAATACACAAATGTTTTATGACTGGGCACCTATTAAAGGATTAACTGCAAGAATAGATTATGCATTGAATTACTATAACCAATTTTCTTGGAGTGCACCTATGCCTAATCAAGCGTATAACTTTCAAACAGCATCATTTGGAAGTAGAACTTATGTTGGAAATAATGCCGGTATTTCCAATTCAACAAGCACAGGGTATAAAACAATGTTAAATGGTCGTTTGAATTATGCGACTAAGATTGGCACCAATCATGACATTGCTGCTTTGTTTGTATATAGTGAGGAGTATTGGTATGGTCGTTCTCAAGGAAGTTCAAGAAATGACCGTTTACATCCTAGTTTAACGGAGATAAATGCTGCGCTTACAGATATTCAATCAACAAGCGGTACTTCATATGCAGAAGGATTACAATCTTACATTGGGCGCTTTAATTACACTGGGTACAATAAATATTTATTGGAAGCAAATGTTCGGGTGGATGGATCTTCTAAGTTCCTTCCAGAAAGCCGATTTGGATTTTTCCCGTCAGTTGCTTTGGGTTGGAAATTCACGGAAGAAGATTTCCTTCAAAAATATACTAACAAGTTTCTTACGAGTGGTAAACTTAGAGCTTCTTATGGAAGTTTGGGTAACAATAGTGGTGTAGGAAGGTATGAGCAACAAGAAACACTTTCAAATTTGAATTATGTAACTGGTGGCGCCGTTCAAAAAGGTTTTGCTAATAGCAAAATGATCAATACGGATCTTACTTGGGAAGCGACCACTGTTTTTAATATTGGACTTGATCTTGCATTTGCACAAAATCGTTTAACTGCCGCACTTGATTTTTATGATCGTTTAACAACAGGGATGAACCGGCCTTCGGAATTTTCAACTTTCTTAACCTATGCATATAATCCACCACCAAGAACCAATATTGGTAATTTGAGAAACAGAGGAATTGAGATGGATTTAGGTTGGAAAGACAGATTGGGGAAATTACAATATTCTTTTAATTTAAATGCTGCTTATAACAATACCAATCTTGAAAGTTGGAATACCTTGTTATTAAAAGGAAACGTATTCCTTGATATGCCTTACCAATTTGTATATTCTTATGAAGACAAAGGAATCGCGCAATCATGGTCTGATGTTTATAGTAATACACCACAAGGAATTGCACCAGGTGATTTAATTATGAAAGATTTAAATGGTGATGGAAGAATTACAGCAGAAGATAGAAAAGCGTATTCTAATTTACAACAAGAAAGGCCAACCACCACTTTTTCATTCAACACATTTCTTGCTTATAAAGCTTTAGATTTTACCATATTTTTACAAGGATCAACTGGCAGAAAAGATTATTGGCAAACCATCTACAATAATACCAATTTCCCAACTGCCAGATATGCAGCATCATGGGAGCATTGGACGAATCCATGGTCATGGGATAATAGAGGAGGGCTTTGGCCAAGATTGGGCGGTAGCGGAAATAATAGAAATAGTACAACTTTTTGGTTGGATGACATGAGCTACGTACGTGTAAAAAATATACAACTTGGTTATACAGTACCTTTTAAATTATTGACAAAAATGGGTATTACAAAGTTGAGAATTGTAGGCTCTGCTGAAAATATTGGGACCCTTACTTCCTTTAGGGGATTGGATCCTGAAAAGTTAGGTGATGACAACAATGTCTATCCAATCAATAAATCTTATTCATTGGCCATTAACTTAAGTTTCTAAAATATTATATGATGAAAATTCTAACTAATACGACAAAAATAACAATGGCAATCCTGTTAATGGGAGTGCTTATTTTACCAACTTCATGTAAAAAGGAGTTACTGGATCAGACACCTACTGATTTATTAGCTTCTGAAAATTTTTGGAAAACAGATGAAGATGCAACCATTGCACTTATGGCCTCCTACTCTGCTGCAAGAGCAGTATTTGATCGTGATTATTATTTTGACGGTCAAGGCGCTGAATTTACCAGGGTAAGAGGAAACAGCGGAACTTCAGGTCAAATTTTAAGAGGTGATGCCTATCAAGCAGGTACTTATTTGCCTAGTGGCTATGGTGCTAATTTTGATAAATACTTTAGTTATTTATATGGTAGCGTTAACAGAGCAAATTATGTTATTGAAAACATTACTAATAAAATGTTGCCGACTGCAACAGGAACTAAATTAGCTTCATTGGAAAGTATTGTTGCTGAAGCAAGATTGCTTAGAGGGATGACTTATTTCAGATTGATTACAATGTGGGGAGATGTTCCTTATATCGGTAAAATAGTTTATGACAATAGCGAGGTTGCATCTTTATCTAGAATGCCGATTGGACAAGTGAAGGATTCTATCATGGCCGATTTTAATTATGCTGTAACTAAATTACCTAATAAGGCTGCTGCACTTGGACGTGCTTCTAAACCGGCAGCATTGGCCTTCAGAGGTAAACTAAATTTATATTGGGGAAGTTGGAAGAAAAATGGTTGGCCAGAATTAGAAGGCTTTACGCAAAATGCAGGGGAAGCAACAACTGCTTTTACTGCTGCTGCAGCTGATTTTAAATCAGTCATCAATGATTTTGGTTTAACACTTTATAAAAATGGTGATCCAGGACAAATAGATGCATTAGGTAAAGCAGATATACTTCCAAACTATTTTGAATTATTTACACCTAAAGCAAATGGTAACCCAGAAATGCTGATGGTTTTCACACACTCTGGTACACCAACAAATCCATCACAAGGCGAGGAGTTGATGCGTGATTTTTCAGGACGTACTATTGAAGGTTCACAATGTTGGGTTTCACCAAGATATGAAATTGCCAATAGGTATCAATTGACCACTACAGGTGACTTTGCACCTAAGCTTGTTCAACTGAATCCTACAACAAACGCAGCAGCAAGAACCACTTTAAATTCAGCAGTGAATCCAAATTCCTATGCGAATAGAGATTATAGAATGAAATCAACCATCATGTGGGATTATGAAATGTGTATTGGTTTAACCTCATTGAAATCCACTGGATTCGCACCATTTATTTATAATTCATGGGCTGCGCCAGTAACCATCGGCGGTGTAAATTATTTAACCTATAATACAGATGGTTCTAACTCAGGATATGTATTCAGAAAATTTGTTAGAAATTATGAAGGTCTTGGAAGAAGTGAAGGGGATTATGCATTTCCTGTAATGCGTTTAGCAGATGTTTATTTAATGTATGCTGAAGCAAGCAATGAAGTAAGTGGTCCACTAGCTGACGCTGTTGCAGTGGTAAATAAAGTTCGTGCACGTGGCGCACTTCCTGCTTTACAAGCAGCAAAATATGCAAGTAAACAATTATTTTTTGATGCCATTGAGCAAGAAAGAATTATTGAATTAGTTGCTGAAGGATTTCGCGGGTTTGATCTTAGACGCTGGAGAGCATTAGAAAGAGTATGGGGAGGACCAGGCGGTGTGGGTGTTTGGAGACAGGATACTTATGGTGCTAATAGAGAGCAATATTATTTAAATGCAACCGATTTAGCATTCAAACAAGCATATATTTTTAGAATACCACCAGCAGAGCGTGACCGTAATCCTAATTTAACTCAAAATATACCTTGGAGATAAAATTCAAGTTCTATTATAAATAAAATAATAACTAATGGCAAAATATTTAAAAATAACCCTTTCAATTTTGATGATTTCAGTCATCATTATTTCTTGTAAAAAGGATAGCCCTGTGGATGAAGACGGGCTTTTAATTACATTTAGACAAGAATGTTTTGTGAGTAATTTTGAGTTACTAGGTTCTGACTTTGTAACAGTAAGAGCAGCGACTGCAGTGATTGATACGGTTGCACAAACCATTAATGTTACTGTAAATCCAGGAACTGATCTTAAGAATGTGTATCCGCAATTTACCTTAGCCACAGATTGTAAATTGGATCCAAAAGTTGTTGGTAAAACAGACCTTTCTAATTTAACGAGTCCTAAAATTTATACTGTTGTTTCAGGAAATAGGAAAATAAGAAAACCCTATACTCTTAACATCAAGTTTTAATAAAATATCCACTAAAAATATTTGCGATGCGTAATAAAAATATAAAATTTCCTGTACTGATTTTAATAATGTTGACATCCTTGTTGGCATGTACAAAACAGGAATATACCATTCCAGATCCGGTATCTCAACTAACCAATGATTGTATTAAAAGAACTATTGGTCCAAGTATAGTAAGTTTACCTTTGGAGTTTGCTTATGCAATGGCATTGCCGAAAATAAACGGCAAATTAGTTTCTGCACAAGTTGAAGCTTCAATTGCTGGCGCTTCTGGTACTTTTCTTGAGCATAGGTCTTTTTATACTAATTCAAGCGGTGTTGATGTGCCTGTTACAATAGGAACCCCGTCTACTACGGTTGATAAGCTTACTAAGGTTACATTCAGTGTTGACACGAATGCTTCTACGCTCAGATATTATTATGTAATTCCTGAAGCAGCGCGTGGACAATCTGTTTCCTTTACATTTACTGCCAATAGTAGTGATGGAAAAACAGCAACTTATAAAATGGGACCTTATGCTATTTCTAAAATGAGCATTACGAAAAATTTACCAGTATCAAATGGAGCTAACGCATTTATTTCAATTGAGGATATGGCCGTATATAATGCCGCTTCAGCTGCTACAAATGCAGGAAAAATTGATTTGGTTTATTTGTATAGAGCAACTCCAACAACATTTACACATGCCCTAGTATCACCAGGCGCTGATGCAGCATATCTTCCGGGGGTGACACTTCCTTCTGGCGTTAACAGAAGTACAAAATTGAGAAAAGTATTTGGCTTACAGGATCGTAATTTGTCAAATCTTCAATATGGTATTTACGTTGATGATATTGATTTTCAGCAACTAGATATGGTAGATATGCCAAATTATGCCCTTGGTCTTAAAGCAGAATCGGGGGTTTGGGTAGAGACAACAGATAAAAAATACAGAGCATATATTTTTGTAAACTCTATAAATGCCGCTGGAACAGCTGTAATAAGTATTATGCGCTATACGCTATAAAAATTTAACCCATTTTTATATTCGCTCAGTAAAGATAAACTAACGTAAAATCCCTTTATTTCTTTATTGAAATAAAGGGATTTTCATATACACATTCCTTAGTATATCGTTGAATTCTAATATTTAAAATAGCCTGCAATATGAAAAAAGCGATCATTGTTATTTTTTCTTTTTTATTTGTTTCTAATTCTTTTAGTCAAAATACTTTTTCGCCAACAAAATTGCGAACTGACCTTTTATTAAATACAGGGGTCGTTAGTGCTGGTGGTATATCTGTAAACACTTCACTATCACAAGACATCGTTATGGATGCAAATTACCAGTTTGCAAAAGTCTTTAACACCCAGCCTAATTTTGATTGGTTAAATGCAAAAAATATCAGTAAAGTAACCGCTTGGCGCGTTTTGGTGGCTTCCAACTTACAAAATTTAAATAATAATATTGGAGATATTTGGGATTCAAAAAAACAAAGCGGTAGTCAACATCCTGTTGTATTTGCAGGTAAACCATTGGTTGGTGGAAACGTATATTATTGGAAAGTGCAACAGTGGAATGAAGTGGGGGCAGTTACCTCATTTTCTCAACCTACCGCATTTTATCTAGCAGCTACCGATACTGTTAATTTTGGTGCACATGCACCTTTGGCCGCAGAGTTACAACCTCCTTCAAAATTTATAAACCAAATGAATGGCGCCTATTTTATTGATTTTGGTAAGGATGCTTTTAGTCAATTGCAATTAAATTTAAATAGCGAAAAAACAGACAGTATATATATTGAAGTTGCCGAAGCTTTAGGGAGTAATGGTGATTTTTTAAAATCAAGTCCAAATATTCGATATAAAAAAATAGGGCTATATGTACAAAAAGGGGAACAACACTATACCCTTAAATGGCCTGTTGATGCAAAAAGAAATAGCCGCAATCCAATTCAAATGCCAGCCTATATAGGCGAAGTATTTCCGTTTAGGTATGTTCGGATTACTGGCTTTGCTGGCAGTATGAATGCATCTTCGATAAAAAGAAAAATTATTTTTTATCCATTTAATAATACCGCCGCTGATTTTGTTTCTAGCGATACTGTTTTAAATAAGGTATGGGAATTGTGTAAATACTCAATTAAAGCCACTAGTTTTTCTGGATTTTATGTTGATGGTGATCGGGAACGGATTCCATATGAAGCGGATGCCTTGATTAATCAATTATCACATTATGCAGTAGATGCCGAATACAATATTGCTAGAAGAAGTATGGCCTATTTAATTTTTCATCCAACATGGCCTACTGAATGGAGTTTACAAAATGTATTGATGGCCTGGAATGATTATATATATACGGGCGATAAAAGCTTTATTCAAAAATATTATACGGAGCTCCAACAAAAAATATTAATGCCACTTGCCAGACAGGATGGGCTTATCAGTACACTTGAACAAAAACAAACCAAAGAATTTTTGGAAACCATTCATATTACAAAAGCATTTGATGGTAAGCAAGATTTAAAAGATATTGTAGATTGGCCAATCGTAGAAAGAGATGGGTTTGTGTTTTGTAATTATAATACAGTAGTCAATGCTTTTTATTATAAAAATTTATTATTAATGAGCCAAATGGCTTTGCTTGTTGGCAATAACGCTGATGCCCAATTATATAGTCAAAAGGCCAAACAGGCGTACGAGTCCTTTCAAAAAATATTTGTTGACCCAGCTACTGGTTTAGTTAAAGATGGTGATACAACAACGCATGTTTCATTACATGGAAATATGTTCGCGCTCGCCTTTGGATTGGTATCTAAACAGAATATGGCTTCAGTGATAAAATATATTAAGTCAAAAAAAATGGCTTGTAGTGTTTATGGTTCACAGTTTTTATTAGATGCACTATATGATGCTGGTGAAGCAAAATATGCGCTTGAATTATTAACGGCAACGGATCAGCGAAGCTGGTATAATATGATTAAGACAGGGTCGACCATTTCGATGGAAGCCTGGGATAAAATATATAAGTTGATGGGCGTACAACCATTAAACCCAGGGGCTGACACCATTTCAATAAAACCACAATTAGCCAATTTGCAGTTTGCAAAGCTGAAAACAAATTTAATAAAAGGCGAAGTTACGATTGATTATCGCCATGATGCAGATAAGGAGGTTTATCAATTATCCATACCTCTTGGAACCATTGCCATGCTTGATATTAGGTCCAATTATTCAAATACTTCACTTAAGATGGATGGTAAAAAAATGAACTTACCACTCATTGATGGCGCATTCCAAATTAATCATCTTTTAGGTGGTAAACATACCATTGAACTTAGTAAATAAAAGTACTACCAATTCTCTCAAATATTTTAATGTTAATTTAAAATCATGAAAAAATATTTTTATTTAATTAATTGCATTATCATTTTTAGTATTGCAATTAGTAGCAACGCACAAAAACAAATTTTTGATAATGGCTATCAAAATGGGAACCCAATAGTTCCTTATGTTGGAATGGCAGATCCACATATCTTTATTTTTAATGGCAAACCTTTTTTATATAGTACACGTGACTTAGATTCACTTGCTAAAGGGCGATTTATAATGCCTGATTGGCATATATGGTCTACGAATGACCTACTTCATTGGAAACATGAAAGAACAATTTTGCCTACCGAAACTTATATGGGTAAATCAACGGATTGCTGGGCTACTGATATGGGTTGGCGTAATGGTAAATATTTTTTTTATTTTTCAAATAAAAATATTTCAACTGGTGTAATGGTTTCGGAAAGTCCAATCGGACCTTTCAAAGATGCATTAGGCAAACCACTTTTAGATACAGGACTGACAACCTCAAAAGAATATGATCCTACTATATTAATGGATGATGATATTCAAAAAACAGCCTATATCGCATTTGGACATCATCGAGATGATGATCCTAAATTAGGATATTATGTCGCAAAGCTGAATGAGGATATGATTTCATTGTCGGAATCGCCAAGAAAAATAGTATTTACCGGAACGGAAGATGTTTTATCTGCTAACGACAAACCCAATTTACATAAATACAATGGCATTTATTATTTATCAGCAGGATCTCACTATGCCACTTCAACTAATATTTATGGTCCTTATATAAAAAGAGGCAATTCTGGATTTGGCAGGTTTGGATTAACACAGCAAGCGCATGGTAATTATTTTATGTGGAATAACCAATGGTTTCATACCTGGTGCAAGTTCCATTTAGGAAAGGAAGTAGCCTATTATCGAGAATCTTATTTAACGTATTTACATTACAAAGATGATGGCTCAATGGTTGATGACACAGTATTATTAACAAAGCATTTTGCAAATGGGGTGGGTCAATATGATGCTAATTGGGATAATATTGAAGCTGAATGGTATATGGCTGGCGAGAAAATAAAAAAAGGCGAAAATGCCACTGGTTTTGAAGTTAAAAGCTGCTTAAATAATGGGTATTTGTACTACCCTAATGTAAGAAATCTCAAAAAAAATGCAACATTACTTTTAAAAATTAATCCTCATTTAGGGGGGCGAATAGAAGTTAGAAAAGACAGCCCTTCGGGCTCAATTATAGGTAGTATTGATATACCACTTGAGTCTTCTAAAGATTATTTTATTTATAAATGTCAACTACTAAATACCGAAGGCCTACAAAATTTATATTTAGTTTTTAAAGGAGAAACCAATAAAAACTTATTTAGCATTGACTGGTTAAAGTTTGAATAAATTAATTGCTTAGGACAGATGAAAAACATTGATCAAAGGAATTGAAACTGGAGAATTATCAGCATTCGTTTCCATGATGTCTTTCATATAAGCCCACCATTTTTTCATCACAGGATGATGGGGTAATTCATCCAATTTCATTGGGTCTGTTATTTTTAATATCCCAAATAAACTTAAACTTTGTTCGTTTAAGTAAATGTGGTATTCACTTATGCCGTTTGATTTAAGTAATTCAACCAATTCAGGCCAAATTTCATGATGCCTTTTTTGGTACTCTGATTCATACCCCTTCATTAATTTCATTTCAAATGCCAGTTGTTGCATAAATTTATTTATTGAATATAGCAAGTTACTTTCCTTAAGATCAAAGCTTTTATTGGTTTATAAAATTTTGTATGGCATTAGCCACTTTTAAGTAGGATTCCTCCATAGGAATGTGGCCAACATTAGGTAAAATAAACAGCTGACTGTTTTTTATATCCTGTTTGAATAAATAAGCATTGTCAACGGAAATTAATTGGTCCTGTTCCCCCCAAATAATAAGGGTAGGTTGTTGTATTGATTTTATTTCCTTCGGATTTAAAGGTCTTCTACTTTTAAATAAGGATAAAGTGGCACGTCTGTTGCCAGCACTTAATAATAACTCATGGTACCTGGTAATGGTAGCTTCGGTCACAAATGATTTATCATAAAACACAGTTTCTAAACTCTTTTTAACCAATGATTTTGGTGTGATGAACAGCAGTAAATTATTAATGATGGGTAAGCTTGCAATTTTAAAACCCAAACTTCCCTTTTCATTTTTTTGAGGATAGCCAGTGGCGTCTAATAAAATTACTTTGTTTACCTTTTCGGGATGCGCTACAGCATATTGCCAGGCGATTCCACCGCCCAATGAATTTCCGGCAATCGTGCATTTTTTTATTTGTAACAGATTCAAAAATGAATCCACAAAATTTATATAATATGCACCCCCATAATCATTCTCTGGATTAGGACCAGTTAAACCAAAGGCAGGTAAGTCAAAACGAATAATTCTTTTTTTATTTTTCGGATTGGAGGCGATTATTTTAACAACACTATCCCAAGTATTTAACGAGGAGGAAGTGCCATGTATCAAAATTATTGGTGAAGGATCATTGGGGTTACCTTCATCCCGATAATGCACCTGCATGCCCATCAATGGTAAAAATTTAGACGGACTTTGTGCATATTTCAGTTTTAATTTTTCAACTGGGATATCTCTTTGTGCATACACAGAAAACAGTACAATCATTACCAATAAAAAACTTGCTAAGGTATAAAGTAGGGGGCGAATCAGTTTTTTCATATTATTTTTTTTCTGTAATTTTTACTGAAATTTTTTCTGGTGCTTTTACCAATTGTGTATCAGTGATTAATTTTTCAATTTGATAATTTCCAAAATCAACTTTTACATTTGGAAATACACTTTTTATTTTATTTAATCCTTCAGCTGTAATGCTTGTTTGTCCTAGATATAACTGATTTAGTTTTTTTAGGTTGGTTAGTTTTAATAATCCCGCTAAGGTAATTTTTGTATTCACTAAGTTTAAATATTGCAATTCATTCAAGCTGTTTAATTTGGATAATTGTTCATCGCTAATCCTGGCATTATTAATACTTAGTCTAGTTAAGGAAGTACAACCAGCAATTGCTTCTGAAAGTGCATCTGTAAATTGCATTCCCGGCATTTTTATCCAAACTAAATTTTCCTTAATATCTCTTATTAAATCATGTATAGTGTCACTTGTATGCGACAAGGTTATAAAGTTGGCATTTAGGTAATTACTATTTATAGCCACATTTACAACAGTGACCCCTTTATTTCTTAATCCATTGACTGCTTTTTCATCCGCTGGCGCAACTTCTTTTTTCGGAATAGATAAAACTTCTATTTTGTTTACATTGTTATTTTGTAATGCTAATAAAATATTTGGGATGGAATTAGTTTGCGGCAATTCCTTTACTTTTTTATCAAAGCTGGCACCCGTATTAATCCACCACTCCAATAACATTCTTTCTTGGTCTGTGATTTGTGGCTTACCCTTCGGTGGCATATGTTGTTCATCCACTGGATCTAATAGTATGTTTTTATATATAGTGCTGGTCATCGCTTCACCAGCATGAATGATGATGCCATCCTCACCTCCTTTTAAGATCCACTCTTTTTCATCGAGTCGCAACTTCCCTTTTTGTTTAATTGCCGAGTGACAACCATAACATTTATCTTTTAATATGGGTTGGATGATATCCTTATATACTAAGGCCTCTTGTGCATTTGTAATAATAGGGTTGTCGTTTTTAATAAGTCCACCTTCCTCTTTAGATACTCCTATTGTTAAATATCCCACGCCATGCGTAAGCGTGCCACCCAAATGCCCAGTTATTATAATGAGTAACAAAAGTAAATAACTTAGCCATTTTAAATAAACCGTTCTATTATTTTTAATAAAATAATAGCCAGTTAAGGAAAATAGTGCAACACTAATACCTAACCATTGGTGTTTAAAAATCAAATCTGCATCATAGTCACCATTATTCGCTAATGCTAATCCAGTTAAGCAGGAAAACACCGCACTTATCGCGCCTAATAAATAAGCAAAGGGTAATGCGTTGGTTAGTTGGTTAAATTTTTCCCATTGTGAAATAAGTTGCATTAAAATAGCAAATAGTAAAATACCAATCGGTAAGTGAACTAAGACTGGATGAAAATGACCAATAAAATTTATAATTGTTTCCAAGTGATTTTTTATTTGAGTTTAACTTCTTGCGCTTCTAAATTTTATGCAATAATTTCATTAATCACACGTCCATGCACATCGGTTAATCTAAAGGACCTCCCTTGAAATGGGTACACTAATTTTTCGTGATCAAATCCTAATTGATTTAATATAGTTGCTTGCATATCATGCGCTGTTACTTTTCCATTAATGGCACTATATCCAATTTCATCCGTTTCTCCAAAGCTAGTTCCTTGCTTAATACCACCGCCTGCCATCCAAGTGGTGAATGCTTCTGTGTGATGATCTCTGCCTTTAAATGGTAAAGTTTTACCATCTCTATTTTCTTGCATCGGTGTGCGCCCAAATTCACCACCCCATACCACCAATGTTTCATCAAGTAATCCTCTTTGTTTTAAATCAAGCAATAATGCAGTGATTGGTTTATCAATACTGCGACATTTATTGACCAATCCAATATCAACCGCATTTTTTACATCTGTACCATGACTATCCCAACCCCAATCAAATAGCTGAACAAAGCGTACGCCCTTCTCCACTAATTTACGCGCTAATAAAACATTGTTGGCAAAACTGGTGGTGCCTGGTTCCGTGCCATACATTTCATGTATGTAAGCTGGTTCATCATTAATATTCATGACATCAGGAACGGAAATTTGCATTTTAAATGCCATTTCATATTGCGCCATCCGAGCAATGGTCTCGGGGTCTTTAAATTCATTATAGGTTAATTGATTCGCTTCATTAATCGCATCAATAGATGCTTTGCGTAAGTCGCGATCAATCCCTGCAGGGTCTTTTAAAAATAAAACTGGATCTCCTTCACTACGACACTGAACACCTTGATATACGGAAGGTAAAAATCCATTGCCCCAAACACTTTTTCCTGCATCCGGATTGTTGCCGCCTGAAGTTAATACAACGAAGCCGGGCAGATTGCTGTTTTCGCTTCCAAGTCCATAAGTAGCCCATGCACCAATACTTGGTCTACCTAATCGAGCCGATCCTGTATGCATTAATAATTGCGCCGGACCATGATTGAATTGATCTGTTTGTACTGCTTTTAAAAAACTTATTTCATCTGCGACCGTTGCTAAATGTGGCAAATTATCCGAAATCCATGCGCCACTTTGCCCTCTTTGTTTAAAGATGGCTTGTGGCCCCAACATTTTAGGAACACCACGAATGAATGCGAATTTTTTTCCTTCTAGTAAACTTTGTGGGCAATCCTGTCCGTCTAATTTTAATAACTCAGGCTTGTAATCAAATAGTTCCAATTGCGAAGGCGCACCAGCCATATGTAAATAAATGACTGATTTTGCTTTACCAATAAAATGGGGAGCTTGCGCCATGAGTGGATTGCTGTTGCCAAATTGATCAAAACGATCCTTGCTGCCTAACCAATCACATCCGCCCACCATAGAACCTAAAGCCATCGCACCGATGCCTGAAAAACATTCTTTAAAAAAATATTTTCTAGTTATTTGATGTGATGTTTCAAGATTGGCTTCCTGTATAATATTTTTGTTACTACGCTTACTCATGTCAATTTAATTTTTTGTCAAAAATTCATCCGTATTTATAATTGCAGTGGTGACCATCATTAATGCAGCCGAACTTGCATCTGCATTTTTATCACCAGTAATTTGTTCAATACTTAAACTGTTTTGTTTGTATTTAGTCAATGCGGTTTGATATAATTTTTCAAATACTTTTTGTTGATCGGGGCTAATCATTTTATTAAATGCCAATTCATAAGCCTTGCTTATTTGTTTGCTTGCGTTTTGAGGAACCATTTTAATAACGCGTTTGGCAAAATGTTGCGCCGCTTCAATATATACGGAATCATTTAATGAATTAAGTGCTTGTAATGGGGTGTTGGTTCTGATACGGCGCGCCGTGCAAACTTCTCTACTCGTGCCATCAAAGCTTAACATAGACGGATAAGGGGCTGATCGTTTCCAAAAGGTATACAAGGCGCGCCTATATTGATCTCCATCTGTACTTATGATCCATTTAGCACCGTTATATGGCGACTTCCAAATACCTTCTGGTTGGTACGGATATACACTAGGGCCATTCATTTTATTACTTAATAGGCCGCTTACTGATAATGCCTGATCCCGTATTTGCTCTGCAGATAATCTTACCCTTGGGCCTCTTGCGTATAATTTATTATAAGGATCTTTGGTTATTGCATCCTGATTAAATTTTGAATCCTGTTGATAGGTTGCACTCATCACCATTTCTTTGATCATCTTTTTCAAACTCCACTGATGCGTATTCATTAGTTGCCAGGATAAATAATTGAGCAACTCCTCGTGAGTTGGCGGTATGCCCTGTGTTCCAAAATCTTCTAAGGTTTCTGTAATTCCTTGACCAAATAATTGCTCCCATATTCTATTAACAATGGTTCGAGCAGTTAACGGATTTTTTTTATCTGTCAACCACATTGCCATACCCAATCTGTTTTTAGGTGCGCCTGCAGGTAATCCACCTAAGGAGGCGGGTACATCTGGAACTACTACTTTACCTTTAACCAACCAGTTACCTCTTTCAAATATATGCGTCGTTCGAGACATATTGCTTGGATTGTCAAGCATGATAGGTGTTGGCGTGTAATTATTTGAATGTAATAAAGAATCAAAATTATTATATGCCAATTCCCCTTCTGGTGTTCCATTTTTTGGAAATGGATTGTCTAATCGAAACCAATCATATTGTATTCCATTTTCTTCCGGATTATTTATTTGACGATTATTATAGCTAAAAACTAAATGATGTTTTCCTACCGTTGTTGGAATGTTTGTAGTTGCAATTTTCCAATCTCCTTTTGAATTTTCAACGATGATATTTTTTAGCAAGGGCCCTTTCGCTGAATCTAAATGAATTTCCCATTTGCCTCCTGGTTTCCATGATTTGTATTTGTAATACAATAAAGTACTACCCGTTAAATCAATATCTTTTATACGGGCTTCCCCCTTATTTCTTAGCATTAACCATTTGGTATCCGCTAGAGCACCATTGCTGATTTGATCTGCCACCAATGAATTAATAGCCGTTTGCCCTGTTTTAATAAATCGCATCAAGTCCTTTTCTCGCGACGGTGCATTTTTATGCAACCAATCTTGCAATTGAAATAATCTTATGCTATCTGTATCATGAAATTCTTTTAAAAAAGGATATTCTGCATAGGTATCTTCATCCCTTGTATTATTAAATAAGGCTAAAAATTTATAATATTCTTCATGTTTAAAAGGATCGTAAGGATGGCTATGACATTGTACACAAGCGAAAGTAGTGCCCATTAAAGTAACCCAAGTGGTATTTACACGATCAATCACCGCAGCAGTTCTAAATTCTTCATTATCCGTTCCGCCTTCATCATTGGTTAATGTATTGCGATGAAATGCGGTGGCAATGTATTGCGCATCTGTTGGGTTAGGTAATAAATCACCCGCTAATTGTTCTGTTAAAAATATATTGTAAGGTTTGTCAATATTAAATGCATTTATTAACCAATCGCGATATCTCCAAATAGTTCTTGAATCATCTTTTTCAAAACCTCTGGTATCCGCGTATCTCGCCATGTCCATCCATAAGCCTGCCCACTTTTCACCATATTGGGGTGATGCTAATAATTCATTCACTAAAATTTCATAAGCATCCTCATTATTATTTTGAAGATATTTATTTGCAATTACTGCTGGTGCTGGCATTCCGATAATATCAAAACTTACCCGACGAAGTAATGTTGGTTTATCCGCAATAGCTGCAGGTGATAAACCTTCGGATTTTATTTTTTTATAAATAAAAGGATCAATATTATTTTTTATCCAGCTTGGTTTACCAAACAAACCAAATGGTCCAATGCCTACTGATGGAATGGGCGTTTCTTCCACTGGAACGTATGCCCAATGATCGCCCCATTTAGCGCCTTGATTAATCCATTTTTTTAGTAAACTAATTTCATCATTACTTAATGGGGGATGTTTATAAGGCATGCGCTCCTCTGGATCGGTTAAATAAAGCCGCTTGATCAATTCACTATTTTCAGCATCTCCTGGTAGGATTGCCACCTTTCCAGATTTATTAACAGCAAGCGCTTCTTGTCTAAACAATAAACTAAACCCACTTTGTCTTTTTACGCCACCGTGACAACTGATACATTTTTTGTTAATCAATGGTTTTACTTCAGCATTAAAGTCCACTTGTTTGTTATTGATAAAGTAGCGGGAACCTATTAATACGGGCACTAAAAAAAGAAGGATGACTATATAAATTTTAGGGACTCTTTTCAATATCATTTTTGCAACATTTTCAGTATTTAAGATAGGTTATTTTTAAACACAGGCAAAAGGCGGAACTACGAAAGCCTTACTAGTGTTATCCTTGGGGGCATTTAGATGTTAATGAAACTATAAATTTCAAAATAGGGCTCATTCGGAATATAATTTAAATGTTTGATTACTAAATGTTTAACATTTTAAGTCATTTTTATTAAAATAGCTTAACATTTCTTTATCATCAAAGCTTAAAAAAGGTTGGTAAATTTTATATACGATAATTACATTTTCTAACCAAACCAAACCAAAAATGAAAAAAATCTATCAACAAATCCTTGATTTCCCCCAGATGGTTAATCAAAAGGTGTTAAATGCGCAGTTAAACACGGCAGTTGACAAATTCGATTCTCAAGATGGTGTAAGGAGCTACACAAAGTCCATTTACCAAATTTTGTCCCTCATTGTACTTATTACAATGGAAGTAGCGGTAATTAAGGGTGCCATGGCTTATTTTACCGATGCGGCTAGTACCGGCTTAGGTAAAGCAGGTAGTGTTTTAACTACTTTAGTTTTAGTTTATTCTGCTTTCCCAATTGCACACATTATTAGATCAAGAGGCGAAAGCTTAGGTGGTTCACACAATGGTATTGTAACCTTTATTTTTAAAGATTTTGTTACGACCAATATTAAAATCCTAGGTGAG
>RFZW01000280.1 GCA_009920495.1 Chitinophagia bacterium | reverse complement strand
GTTTCACTTTCGTGTATATAGGAAGTATTGATTCCTTCCTTATTTAACAAGCTGGCTAATTCAGTGCCTTCTGCATCCTTCCCAATGACTGAAAATAAGGTAGTGGGTGCACCTAAGGCCCTTAGGTTTAAAGCGACGTTTGCAGCGCCTCCTACGCGGGTTTCCTTGCGTTGCAAGGAAACAATAGGCACGGGCGCATGCCTTTTTTTTATTGCTTAAAGCGATATAATACAAAGGTAACCCCAAAAGCGTAATACCCAACCCCCATAATGAATACTTAGGTTGCGCATATACCAGACCTACACAAAATACACTTGCCATCACAATATAAATAATCGGCAAAACTGGATAGCCAATGGCTTTATAAGGCCTCGGTAAATTGGGTTCCTTTTTTCTTAAAATAAATATCCCTACAATAGTAAGTATATAAAATAGCACACCTACAAATGAAACCATGGTTAACAAGTCGCCATACTTGCCACTTAAACATAAAATAGACGCTACCAATGCCTGTATCCATAAACCATAAGCAGGTACTTCATTTTTATTTAACTCCCCTGTTTTCTTAAAAAACAAGCCATCCTTGGCCATGGTATAATATACCCTTGACCCCGTTAATATTAATCCATTATTACAACCAAAAGTAGATATCATAATCATCACTGCAATTACGATGGTACCAATATTACCCATCACCTTATTCGCAGCGGCAATAGCCACACGATCATTCTCCGCAAAAGCAATTTCATTTAATGGTAGTACATGTAAGTACATTAAATTCGTACTAATATAAATAAGCGTTACAATCGAGGTTCCTAAAAACAAGCTTAATCCAATATTACGTTGTGGGTTTTTAATTTCCCCTGCAATGAATGTAACTGTGTTCCATGAATCACTACTAAAAATAGATCCTACCATCGCTGCCGACATTAATCCAATTAATGCAGTGCCTCCTACTGGTAACCAGCTATTGGTAACTACACCATCCACTGCAGTGGTCACCACATTGGTTTGTGCACTAAATGCATTCATCCAGTTTTCATTCCAATAACTATGCTTTGTAAATAAAAAACCGACAAGCACTAATCCAAATAAGGAAATGAGTTTGGTGAATGTAAATGTGTTTTGAATTAATTTACCTTCCTTCACCCCTCTGGTATTCGTATAGGTTAAAAATATTATTAAACAAATAGCCAATACTTGGGCGGCCGATATTTTAATAAATCCAAAATCAGCCAAAATATTTGACTCTCCTACGCTTGGTATTAAATAAGCAGTAAACTTACTAAAGGCCACTGCGACTGCGGCAATAGTGGCTGTTTGTATCACTGAGAAAAAACTCCAACCATACAAAAATCCTACAAGTGGATTATATGCTTTTTGCAAGTATACATATTGTCCACCCGCTTTTGGATACATGGCACTTAACTCACCATAACTTAATGCTGCGGTGATGGTCATAAAACCCGTCAACAACCAAGCCACGATCAACCATCCGGCG
>RFZW01000279.1 GCA_009920495.1 Chitinophagia bacterium | reverse complement strand
CCACATCAACTTGACTTTTGATAAATCTGATTTTTCTAAATTTTCAAAGTCAGGTGCCCAACTGTTTTCGGCAGTTAATGCATAATAAAGCGGAGTGCCACCCGCTAATTTAACTGCACTTGTGTATGTCGGATAACCAGGATTTGGAATTAATACCTGATCGCCTTCATTTAAATAGGTCATGCATATATGCATGATCCCTTCCTTGCTCCCTAGTAATGGAAGTATCTCGGTTGCTGGATTTAAATCAGCCACTTTAAAATACTTTTTATACCAATTTGCAATGGCTTCCCTTATTATGGGAGACCCTTTGTAAGATTGATAAGCATGAACGTTGTCCTTGCTTGCTTCGTCTTGCAATACTTTTATCACCTCAGGATGTGGCGGTAAATCAGGGCTGCCTATCCCTAAATTAATAATCCCCTTACCGGCTTTATTGAGTTCATCAATTTCGCGCAGCTTGGATGAAAAATAATATTCACCAATACCTTCTAACCTATGTGAAACTGTTACATTCATCTTTATCCTTTTACTACTTTTCCTTTTTTATATAATCCAAATATTTTCAAACTATTCGTTAACGATTTTACATCCTCCAACACTTTCTCCATTTGCTTTTTGTTGTCAAATTCTAAATCTGCATAAAAGCCATATTTAAAAGTGCTTCCAGGAATAGGCATACTTTGCAATTTGCTTAAGTTTACTTTTCCTTGGGCTATTTTAGCCAACACCTTTGATAAAATACCTCTTGAATGATCTGTTTGAAAATAAACAGATGCCTTGTCAGCATTTTCAATCATTGATTTTTTAACCTTGGGCTCCATGATTAAAAAGCGAGTGATATTATTTTTCAAGGTATGAACATCGGGTGTTAATACATTCAAATCATACAATTGCGCTGCAAATTTACTCGCAATTGCTGCGGTATGTTTGCTTTTATGTTGGTGAACAACTTTAGCACTTAATGCGGTATCCTCAGACTCTACTAATTTCCAGTTATATTTTTCTAAATAATCCAAGCATTGTAATATCGCCATTGGATGACTATGCACTTCCTTAATATCTTCAAGCTTAACACCAGGGTTCGCCAATAAATTTTGACTGATAGATAAATATACTTCCCCAATTACTTGAAGATTACTTTTTTGAATTAAATTATAATTCGGTAAAATACTTCCAGCAATTGAATTTTCAATTGCCATCACCGCCCCATCTGATAATTTAACATCCCCACCAATTTTCACCACTTCTCTAAAAGTATCACAAGTAATTACCTGCACATTTTTCCCAAAAAAATGCATCGCTGCCACTTGGTGGAAACTTCCTTCGTAACCTTTTTATTCATTTATTTTAAACCCCATTTTTAATTTTTATCAGCGCCAGTCATTACCGTCTTTTTCTCCTTCCTTTTTCTACTTCAAATTTTCATTTATACCACTGCTTCATTTTTGGATAAAAAAAATCCCGACTGTTGGGCCGGGATTGTATATTTATTTAATTTCTTTA
>RFZW01000278.1 GCA_009920495.1 Chitinophagia bacterium | reverse complement strand
TTTTGTAAAACTTTAATTAAACAATTTGGAAAACCCATTGTAAGTACATCCGCTAATATATCAGGGTATCCTACTCCTATGTGTTTTAATGATATTTCATTAGAAATTATTGACGGGGTAGATTATGTCGTGAAATACAAGCAGGATGACAATGAAATTAAACAACCCTCTGCCATTGTCAAATGGGATGCCGAAGGTAATCTTGTTATTATTCGTGCATAGTGGTATGCTAGAGTAGGATTATTTAATTAAATTCACTTCATGAAAAAAATATTGGTGATTCAAACTGCTTTTATTGGTGATGTTGTATTAGCAACAGCATTGATAGAAAACTTACATCAACAATGGCCGGAAGCGAAGATGGACATTTTGGTTAGAAAAGGCAATGAATCCCTGTTTGAATCTCACCCCTTTTTAAATCAAGTGCTTGTTTGGGATAAAAAAAATAATAAGTACCATCATTGGGTAGGGTTACTTTTTAAAATTAGATCCAACCACTACGATGTAGTCATAAACGCACAAAGATTCGCGGCCACTGGCGCATGGACCGCATTATCAGGTGCAAAAATTAAAATAGGCTTTGATAAAAATCCATTTTCTTTTTTATTTACAAATTCGGTGGTGCATCAGTTTTCGGAAAAGGGACAACATGAAATTGATCGGAATCATCAGTTATTAAGTTGCTTGTTCGAAGCAAAAGTGGCGATGCCTAAATTATATCCTACCACTTCAGATGAATTAGCGGTGATAAATTACCAACAAGCCCCTTATTTATGTATCGCGCCTGCATCGGTTTGGTTTACAAAACAATTTTCATCAGAAAAATGGGTGGACTTAATCAATGCGTTGCCATTTAAGGGGCCAATTTATTTAATCGGTGGGCCAGGGGATAAATTATTGTGCGACCAAATTTTACAAAAAATAAATCGTAAATCGGTCGTGAATTTAGCAGGTCGATTAAGTTTTTTAGCTTCCGCGGCTTTACAAAAAAAATCAGTACTTAATTATGTGAACGATTCCGCACCCATGCATTTTGCTTCTGCGGTGAACGCGCCTGTAGTAGCTGTTTATTGTTCTACTTTACCCGATTTTGGGTTTGGACCTTTGTCTGATCATTCATTCATTGTTCAAACCAATGAGGGGCTTACTTGCCGCCCTTGTGGCATTCATGGTAAAAAACAATGTCCATTAAAACATTTTGATTGCGCCAAAACAATAAAAATGGACCAATTAATAGCTCCTTTGTTACAAGTGGAACAACATTAGTACTTTTGCATCCATGGCCATCCATTTTACAGACAAAGAAATAGCCCTTTTTAAGGTGATTGCTAAAGCTGCAGCAACCCTAAATACGCAAGCATTTGCGGTGGGTGGATTTGTGCGTGATAAAATTTTAGATCGGCCCACCAAGGATATTGATATTGTTTGTTTGGGTGATGGCATGCAATTGGCGAATGAAGTTGCCAAGCAATTTAATCCCAAGCCTCCTGTGGCACTTTTTAAAACATTTG
>RFZW01000277.1 GCA_009920495.1 Chitinophagia bacterium | reverse complement strand
AAGGACATCCGATTGGAAGATCAGGATGTTATATTGTATAGCCCCTATATTAAAAGAGTAGAGTTAGCGGGTATGGTAAAAAGGCCAGGCATATTTGAATTAAGACCTAATGAAACCATACAACAAGCATTACAATATGCGGGTGGTTTTAATGATTCTGCTTTCACAGACCGATTAAAAGTTGTACAATTAAATGGCTCTGAAAAAACATATAAGGAAGTAGATGCCAATTTGTTTGCCAACTACATTCCTTCACAAAGTGATTCTATATATGCTGAAAAAAAATCACCTGTTTTTTTAAATAAGGTAAGTATATCGGGGGCAGTGTATCGTCCGGGTGATTATGGATTTCAACCAAAATTATCCTTACAAGCAGTAATTAAAAAAGCAGATGGTTTAAGAACGGATGCTTTTATGCAAAGAGCCACTATTTATCGTTTAACCAATACAAGGGATCGCGTTTTGGTATCAGTTGATTTAAATAAATTAACACAAAATAATACCGATTTTATATTGGAGCGTGAGGATAGCATTCAAATATATACAAAGCAAGAATTAGAGGAAGTGCAATACATCACGGTTGGTGGCCATGTGCGAACACCTGGAAAAATAATGTTTCGTGCCGGTATGCAAATACAGGATGTGATTGCCATGAGTGGTGGATTTATGAAGGATGCGGCTTATCACAGAGTTGAACTATCAAGAATTAAAAAGAATAGAACTGATTCATTGGCCAATCAATTAGTAGACTTGATCAAACTTGAATTAGATTCAAATTTATCAAGCAGAGATAACACGTTCACCTTACAGGCGCAGGATTATATTTTTGTACCGAGATTATTGAACTCAGTATTTTTAGGGGATATTAAAGTAGCAGGGGAGGTTTACTTCCCAGGCAATTATGTATTAGAGAAAAGAGATGAGACTATTGAAAATGTATTAGCAAGAGCAGGCGGATTAACGAAATATGGCTCTTTAAAGGATTTACAAGTTTACAGAAAAGGGGTGTTGATTGGCGTTAACTTAGATGTTGCCAATAATAATTCCCGTGATTTGTCATTGGCATTATTACCGGGAGATAGTTTGTTTATTTCACGTAATGATCCCTTTGTACAAGTGATAGGCGCTGTATACAGTCCGCAATTAACCAGATATGAATCAGGAAGTTTTAAGTCCTATATTTCAGCTGCAGGCGGTGTAAAAAATAGAGCCTCATTATCGAAGGCCTATATACAATATGGTAATGGAATTAATAAAAAGCAAAAGCACTTTTTGTTTTTTAAATTTTATCCAAGAGTAACACCGGGTAGTAAAATATTTGTACCTGAAATGCCTGATAAAGAAAAAGGATTATCAGTGGCTGAATTATCGGCTATCACAAGTATTTTATCAGCACTCGTAGGTTTAGCGGCTATTTTAAAATTATAACTATCACTATGTCAGTTGAATATAAGCAACCAAATCAATCGCAAATTATCATTGAACCTAATTTTTCAATGAAGCAGTGGATTATGG